>JZWT01000001.1 GCA_000960885.1 Thermoproteus sp. AZ2
GCCTCCTAACCACGTTTATATTTATCGAGAGGTCTTTTACTAAGGCCACTAAGGCTTCGTCGACTTTCCCTACATCTTTCTCCCTAACATAGAATATAACTGTGGCGAGATCTCTATGTTCATCGAATTTTTCATCTCCATATATAGAATACTCTTTATAAGTCCTTTCAACCTCTTCGAGCTCCCTCTTCCTATTCTCGAGCGACCGCTCAATCGAGGAGAGCGTAGACGCGACTACGGACAGCGACGACGCCACGTCCTCTAGGTATTGGCGCGGGACCTCTATACCCCTCAGCCCTGCCCTGGCCACATACGCCTTGGCGCCGCCCATATCTACCGTTAAGCCCTCCGAGCCCTCAAGCGACGCGTATAGGCTGAAGCCCTCGGGCAGAGCGAGGGAGGCCTTGCCGGCGGCCTTAAGGGCTTGGAGAACTCTATAAATCTCCCTTAGCTCTCCGCCTTGGCGCTCAAGCCTATCTATCTCAGCCTTAAGGGCTTGGACGACTTGGCCCGTCTCGTGCCCCTCGGCTATAGCCGATTTGCCGTAGACCTCCAACACCACGGCAAGCGCCTTTCTAAAGGTAAAGGCCTTATCCAACACCTCCCTATATCTAGTTATTAGGTTGTTGAGGTCTTGGCTCAGCTTAGCCAGCCTCTTCTCGATCTCCTCGGGGCCTTCGTATTTCTCCGCCTCCTCGGGGCTCAGAGCTAGCACCCCTAACCTCCCCAACGCTGCCGCGGCCTCCCTAGCCCTTTGCCTATCGACCGTAGCTATCAATATGTCGCCGAGGGCTGTGGCCGTGCCGCCTAAGGCCCTTATTAGAGCCGCGGCCTCGTCTTGAAGCCTAGAAGTAATTATTATAAATACGCTTAATGCCTCTGTTTGAGGAAACTTAACATTAATCTTTTGTATAGATCTAGCTATTTGTAGCCTTGATTTCAATTCCTGTATTTGATCTATAATCATTTTAATATCCTTAAGAGAAAGATCCAAGTCTCTTAGAAGCTCCTCGGCGATTTTCCTCAACGGAGCTCGGGGCAGTGCGACTTCGGAGGGCGTATAGTACGGCGCGACCAGAGCCAGCGCCTCATCCAGCTTTTTGGCTATTTGGGCGAGCTCGGGGTCTCTGGGCCTAGCCAAGCGTTGCGGTCTCTCTTCGAACATCGCGGCGCCGGTCTTGCCGACATAGTATATAACGTCTGGCAACGCCTCTATCTGTGCGGCAATTCTAAATTCGACAATACGCTCAAGAGGCACTTTGTGCGAGAAAGACGATTTTTAAAATATTGGCGAGGCGAAATCCCTGCTCCATAGGTGAGTATATTAACATATTTATTTTTATTTTTATGAACATAATATTATTTTTAAATATATAATTAATATACTATTTTTCTAGATTGAATTTTTAAGAATGATTTCATCATTATAAATAATCTTTAAAAATACAATCTTATTTATTGATCATGCCGATTATACCTCTCTTAGGTCTCTCTATAGGGGTTATTGGCCTTATATATGCTTTATACTTGGCGCAATGGGTCTTGAGACAAGATCCGGGCGATGAAAGGATGAGGTTCATATCAAACGCCATAGCCTCCGGCGCTAAGGCCTATCTCTTCAGGCAGTACCGGACTATTGGCATCGTGCTAATTGTCTTGGCAGTTTTAATAGGCTTAGGCATAGGCGTAGAGTACAGCGGAATAATAGGGGGGCTCGCCGCCTTATCGTTCGTGGTGGGGGCCCTCGGCTCGATGCTCGCCGGCTATTTAGGCATGTACGTGACGACGCGCTCCGCCTCGAGGGCGGCCCAGGCGGCTAGGAGAGGCATGGGCGAGTCGTTGAAGGTCGCTTGGAGGGCTGGAGCCGTGATGGGCCTTTCGTTGGCCAGCGTAGCCCTCATAATAATCAGCGCGTTGTACCTAGCGTATAGGGGCGTCGTGCCGGCCGAGTGGGGTCTCCCGTTAGTCGCCTTGGGCTTCGGCGCAAGCTTAATCACGCTTTTCATGAGAGTCGGCGGCGGCATATACACTAAGGCCGCCGATCTCGGCGCAGATCTTGTGGGCAAAGTAGAAGCGGGTATACCCGAGGACGACCCCCGCAATCCCGGCGTAATAGCCGACAACGTGGGCGATAACGTGGGCGACGTGGCGGGCATGGCGGCCGACGTGTTCGAATCCTATATAGTTATATTGACGGGCACCATATTCCTGGGCTATATCATGGGCCTATCCCCGCAATTGCTAGAGTTGCCGTTGCTCTACGGCGGCTTGGCCCTATTGGCGACCTTTATAGGACTCTCCGCGCTTAGGGCCAGCGCGGTGAAAGACCCCATGGCCTCTATCTCGTCCACGATCTACCTAACGATAATACTCTCTATAGTGCTGTTCTTTATAGCCTCGGCCGCGCTTCTAGGCCCGGCGCTGGGCCTAGGCCGTGCGTTGTTACTAGCGCTTTCGGCGTCTTTAGGCGCCGTCTTGGCGCCGTTGATACTCAAGATAACCGATTACTATACCTCGTTTAAATATAGGCCGGTCGTCAATATAGCTGAGCAGGCCAAGATAAGCCCGGCCACCGTAATAGTGACGGGCTACAGCGTAGGCCTCCTGAGCGCGGTCCCCGTGATCTTGGTCATAGCCGCGGTGTTGGGCATAACTTACTATATAGGTTACGCCGCGGTTACGCCATATGTGGCGAACTTCCAGCAATACGCAGGGTTCTTAGCCGGCATATACGGCACTGCTATAGCCTCTACGGGCCTTCTCTCGGTAGCCGGCATAATTATAACGGCGGATTCGTTCGGCCCCGTCTCCGACAACGCCAATGGGGTTGTGGAGATGGCTAATCTGCCGGAGGAGGTGCGCAACGTGACGGACGTGTTGGACTCCATTGGGAATACCACCAAGGCGACTACTAAGGGCTATGCAATAGCCAGCGCCGCCCTCGCGGCCCTCGTCCTCTTCATCGCCTTTATATTCGAGGTGCTTCGCATCGCCAGTTCGGCGCTGGGGTCCTCGATATCTCTCAGCGGTCTCCTCAACAGCATAAGCCTCGTTAACCCCAACGTGCTCATCGGCGCATTGATAGGCGCGGTTGTGTTGTACGTGTTCAGTAGCAGGACGCTGGGCGCCGTGGGGCGAACCGCCATGGAGATAGTTGAGGAGATACGCCGCCAGTTCAGGGAGAGGCCCGGGATCTTGGAGTGGAAAGAGACGCCGGACTACGCGCGGGTTGTAGACATCGCCACGCGCCACGCGCTCGGCGAATTCCTCATACCGGGCCTAGTAGCCATAGCGGTGCCCGTAATTACTGCGTTAGTCCTCGGCTGGCAAGCGCTCGCCGGCCTCATACTAGGCGCCATAGTCGCCGGCGTCCCCCGCGCGCTCTTGATGGCCAATGCCGGCGGCGCCTGGGACAACGCGAAGAAGTATATAGAGCTCGGCCATCTAGGCGGGAAGAGGAGCGAGGCCCACAAGGCCGCCGTAGTCGGCGACACGGTCGGCGACCCCTTCAAGGACACGACGGGCCCGTCCATCAATCCGTTGATAAAAGTCCTCAACACGCTCTCGGTGGTGTTGGCCGTAGTGATAATCGCCGTGAATATACACGCGGGCATACTCCTGTCGGGTCTCCTGCCCTATTTGGCTTAAAAATAAATTCCCCATAAGTTTTTTGTAATGTTTCCTCCTGAGTCAGAGGAGGGAAATATAGAATATAAACTTAGGGTCAACGAGCTGGACCTAGACCATTTGGCAGGGCAGATGAGGAGGCGCCTCTTAGAGGGGGGCGGCGAGGCCATATATATCTTGGGCGTCACAGACGACGGGAAGCCCCTCGGCTTAGGCGAAGAGGAGTTAAAACGCGCCCTCTCTACGCTCTCGGCGGTAGCTGAGCGCATAGGCGCTTCGGCGTATCTCTTGAGGACCTCCGAGGGCATCCAGGGGAGGGTGGCCGAGGTGCTCATAAGGATAAGGGCCGGGGAGGATAGGCCGCCCCCCGTAGTCCACGTAGTGGCCATAGGCAACGTCGACGCCGGGAAATCGACGCTTATAGGCGTTTTAGTCACGGGCTCTCTAGACGACGGGAGGGGCCGCGCGCGGGCCTACGCCGCGCGCTATAAGCACGAGGTCTTAACCGGCAGGACCTCCGCGGTCTCCACGCGCCTCTTAGGCTTTAGGGGATACGAGGTGGTCAATAAGGAGCTGGCGGATCCCCTAGACGAGGCCTCCGTCTACTTAAACTCGGACAAGGCCATTTTGTTCATAGACGTCGGGGGACACGAGGGGTATCTACGGACCTCTCTAAGGGGTATACTGGGCAACGGCCCTGACTACGCCATGTTGATCGTGGCGGCGAACTCCGGCGTGCAGCGGATGACTAAGGAGCATTTAGGCATAGCCGCCGCTATGGGGATACCGATATTTGTCGTGGTGACGCGCATAGACCTAGTCCCCATCGACATAGTCGGGAAGGTCGTAGACGAAGTTCAGAGGCTCTTGAAGATGCCCGGCGTGAGTAAAATGCCGTATAACATCCGCGATGAGTCCGACGTCGTGGTGGCCGCGAGGCTTATGCCCCAGGGGAGGATAGCGCCCATATTCTTGGTCTCCAACGTCACCGGGGAGGGCCTCGGCCTCTTCACTAAATTCCTCTCGCTCCTGCCGAAAAGGGTCTCGTGGAGCGATTCGGGCGACGCGCTGATGTACATATCGGAGATCTATTCCGTGCGCGGCGTGGGCTTGGTAATCGGCGGGTTGCTGGAGGGCGGGACCGTTAGGGCGGGGCAGAGGGCCTATATAGGGCCCCTCGACGACGGGGGGTGGGAGCCCGTGAGGATAAAGTCGATTCACCTAAACCGCGTCTCGGTGGGCTACGCGCGGCCCGGCCAATATATCACCATAGCCATCGACGACGTAAAGGGCCTGAGGAAGGGGATGGTCTTGGCCTCTAGACCGCGTCCCTCCGCCCGCGCCGTGAGGGCCGAGGTGGTGGTGCTTAGGCACCCCACCGTAATAAAGCCGGGCTTCACGGGGGTGCTACACCTCAAGTCCATAAGGAGCCCCGCTACAATAAGCAGAATAGACAAGGGGGCCCTTATGATGGGCGACGTCGGCGTCGTGGAGCTCTCGTTGGCGCGCCCCTGGTATATCCCGCAAGGGGAGCGGTTTATATTTCGGAATGGCCCCACCAGAATTCTGGGCAAAGTAGTCGAGGCCTATTAACGATAGTGAGATAAACCAGTGGTTTAAGGCCTCTGTGTTGATCCCGCCGCCGTTATGCAGAGCAGTTAGGTGCGACGACTTGGACGAGATGACGTTAGACGAGGCGCTTAAGGAGCTCTCTAGGACAGACGCCGTAGAGCAAATAGGCCCTACGATATATGCCGTCCCCTACGACTTCAAGCGAGTCTCGCCGTCCATGGTGGGCGATTATGAGTACTGCCCAAGGTTGCTCTGGCTACAGGCCAAGCTGGGGAAGAAGCTACTCACGCGTAGATCCCTCATCGCTCTAGTCAGAGGCAGGTTGTTGCACGAGCGATACGAGAGAGTTGTCGCAGCCGCCGACGAGGTGTTGGCCGAATACAAGGTAGAGATAGGGGAATTAGTCGGGGTCGTCGACTTGGTGTTTAAGAGAGGCGAGAGGCTTGTGCCTGTGGAGGTGAAGAGCGGCCTCTCGTCGCGGAGCGCACACGTGAAGCAGCTCCAGATATATATCGAGCTCTTAGGCGCGCCGTTCGGCTATTTAGTTTATCGGAATAAAGTAGATAGAGTGGAGAGGGATCCCTCGGCGCTTGACATATTAAGGGAGATTAAGGCGATCGTCGAGAGCCCTGTGCCGCCGCCTAAGGCCTCCTCCTCTAGGTGCAGGACTTGTCCATTTAAGCAAATTTGCAACAAATATAGTTAATATATATTTTATATATAATATTTATTTATAAACAATATTTATCAAAAAGTCAATTAATTAGATTTTCATTTAAAAGTTAAATTAATATATTAAAAGTTGCGGGGCGCGAGGCGCATGGTCCACTATATCGAGTTCTTAGGCATGCCGCCGTATACTTACTACGTCGTCTACAGCCTAGCCGCCATATCGGCGATATCCCTTCTCTATTTCACGCATAGGCTTACGCGAGAAATCGGCGGCCTCCCCTACCTAATCCGCTCCATTTTTACCAAGAGGGCTTGGAGATTCCTCAGGGAGTTCCTATCCCATTACAAATTCTTCTTAGAAGAGACCCTGGGAGGCGTCGTCCACCTCTTGTTAATATTTGGGCTGGGCATATCGTTTATAGCCACTCTAATAGTCGCCGTATTTACGTATTCGCGAATAGAATACGACGGCCTCCTCTTCCTCGTGTTTAGATTTCTGCTAGATATAGCGGCCATATCGATCATCATATCTACTTTATTAGGTATTTATAGAATTTCTATAAATAAATATAGATATAATAAACTGTATTCACAATATATATTAATTTTATTAGGCTTCTTCGCCATAGCTGTGACTGGCATAGTCTTGCAGAGATACCGCATACAGTATTACTTCGGAGGGCCTACGCCGTGGTCTCCTCTATCCTACATAGTGCCGTTTCCGTCTCATGAGATATATTTTGTTAGTTACTTTATACATATAGTTGTTGTATTTCTATTAATAGCTATAATTCCACTAACTATTTTAAGACACATGATTTTAGGATATACTAATTATGTGAGCGTAGATAGGCCCCTAGGCGAGTTGACCAAGCCGTTTGACCTAGAGAAAATCGTCGAGACTGGTCAGGAGGTCGTCATGGGCGCTAAGTCTAAATCGGCGTTGTCGCCCCTGATGCGGATCATGGCCGATGCTTGTACTAGGTGTAATCGTTGCGAAGACGTCTGCCCGGCGACTAAGGCTGGCAGGCCGTTGAGCCCGCGCGCCCTCATCGCTAAGATATCCGAGGCTCCTTCGAATAAGGACTTCTTTGAAGCTATATCTGAGGACGAGGTATGGGCTTGCACCACCTGCGGCGCCTGTATGTATAATTGCCCTGTATATATTAGGCATGTAGACTATGTAGTAGAGCTGAGGAGGTCCTTGGTATTCGAGTCAAAGCTGGATCAAAAGAAGAACGACCTACTGCTGTCGCTGGGCCAATACGGCAATAGCCTCATGCAGCCCAATTACGGCAGGCACGACTGGCTTAGGGATCTCGGCGTTAAGACGGCGCAGGAGAACCCAGCCTTCGAGTACTTGCTCTGGGTAGGCTGTATGGGCAGCTACGACAATAGAGCGCGCCAGATAATTAAGTCGTTTATCGAGGTATTGCGATCTGCGGGGCTCTTGGATAAAATAGCTGTGTTGGGCGATGAAGAGACTTGTTGTGGCGATCCCGCCAGGAGGCTGGGCGAGGAGAGCAGATACCAAGAAATCGTTCTTAATAACAAGCAAATTTTCGAAAAATATAATGTTAAGAAAATAATAACTATATGCCCTCATGGATATAACACATTTAAAAATGAATATCCAAAGTTTGGAATAAAGCTAGAGGTGTACCACCACAGCGAGTTTTTGGCGAAGCTCCTCGAAGAGGGCAAGATAAAGTTAGCGAAGGGAAACGTCGCTTTGACGATACACGACCCCTGCTATTTGGCCAGGCACAACAAGGTCGTGGCCCCCCAGAGGATTGTGTTGAGGGGGTTGGGGGAGCTAAGGGAGCCTGCGAGGGCTGGCGAGAGGACTTTCTGTTGTGGCGCTGGCGGCGCAAATTATTGGTATGACGTAAAGGAGGAGAGGAGAATTAGCCATATTCGGCTGGAGCAACTGCTGGGGACTGGCGCGGACACGATAGTCACCCTATGCCCGTTCTGTAACGCGATGTTGAGCGACGCGGCGAGGACTAAGGAGGCGAAGGTGGCCATCAAAGACCTCGCCGAGATTGTGGCCGAGAATATATCGGCCTCGGCGCCGCGTAACGCCTAAAAATATTTAGCAAAACAGAGTTATGCTCTTTCTAGTCTTGCTAATGGTCGGCTCGATAGTAGCTACGTGGCACCTAACAACTACTCTTTCGTCCTCCGAGCCCAAGCTCGATGTAAGGGATGGGGGGCGCGATGGCGTTTACGTGGTGATCCCTTCGTGCCGCGACGAGAATTTATTTGAGACGATAGGCAAATGGCTCTCCCAGCTGTATAGTCGCTATAAAGTGGTAGTCGTAGAGGATTGCGGGGAGAAGAGCCTAATCAGCTCGTTCCAGCTAAAACACATAGGATCTGTGGAGACGCCGCGACGCGTCGACGTCTATGTCGGCGATAAGCTCATAGTCTTAGAGAGGGAGGGGCGGATAGGGCTAAAGGCGGGCGCGCTCAACGACGCGGTACGGGCCCTCTCCATTTTACGCCCCCTAGGCGATGCCAAATACGTCATATTCGTAGACAGCGATCACGAGCCGTCGGATCTTTTCTTCATATCTAGGGCCGTGGCCCTCATAAAGAAATTCGGCGTAGATCTACTGCAAGGCGTCCAGAGACACTTATACCTGGGCTCCTCCTTAGACGCCCTCGTTTCTACCTCCCACGACATATCGGGTACCATGTTGGTGGGCAGGACTAGGCTGAGGATGATGCCTATATTTACAGGGTCCACCGCGATAGCTAGGCTGGAGCCCATAGCCAAGCTGGGCTTTAGGGAGGACACGGTCACCGAGGACTTCGACCTATCTGTGAGGATGTGGCTGAGCGGTTACGCCATAGCCGCCACATGGAACCTATACACTTGGGGGAGGCCTCCGCGCAACTTAAAGGCCTATTTCAAACAACAACTTCGTTGGTCCTCCGGCACTATCAGGACTTTTCTGAGGTATTTCGTGCCAGTCATAACAAGCGATATGTCTCTGCGCAGGAAGCTCGACTTCGTATTCCAAGGCACGGTCTTCGCGTCCGGCGTCCTATATGTGGCCATAATAATTGCGACAGCCTACAAGCTTATCACGGGCGCCCACTTCAGCGTGGCCGAGATAGCTTTGTTGGCGTATATGCTCGCGTCCGGCCTAGCCATAGACCTATACGTCGAATCTAAATACCATACGCCGGCGCAACCCGATATTCTGGCGCCCTTCCTAGAGTTCGTCACGGCGTTTGTCCACATCGGCGGCACGTTGCTGGGCGCCTTGGGCAGAGAATACGGGTGGATCAGGACGGCGCGGAAATTCGCCAATGCGGCTGGCGTTGGTACAAGTCAAGAAGTGGTCTGAGGACCGCCGAGTCGTAGATCTGTTGAGCACGATTTCGGCCGACGTAGTTCTCCTGCCCGAGAATTGGCGTAAAGGCGTGGCGCGAGAGGAGGAGCTCTTTAAATTCTTCTCCAGCCTCCCTGACTTCGAGCTATTAGTGCCCGGGGCCTTCTACGTGGCCAGCGGCGGCGAGACGCGCTCTCGGGCCTACGTACTGCGTAGGGGGCGCGTCGTGGATTACTGCGAAAAGCTCTTCCCCTCCTTCGCCGTGGGCGAGGCGGCCTCGGTAAGGCCTGGAAATAAGCTATGCGCTCAGCGGCTCGGCTGGGCCTACGTGGGCGTGTTGATATGCGTCGATATAGTGTTCCCAGAGCTGGCGAGGCTCTACGCCGTTAGGGGCGTAAACGTGTTGCTCAACCCAGCGAATATAACGGCCGATAGAATACCTCTATGGCGCTCTATTATATTGGCTAGGGCTTTCGAGAACCATGCCTACGTCGCCTTCGCCAACAATGTCGGCGGCCTCTACGCCGATGGGAGGCCCGTCTTGGGCGGTAGCGCGGCGGCTAGCCCAAACGGCCATATAATAGCTGAGGGGGGAGATATGGAGGGCGTCGTCTACGCCTCGCTGAACGAGGAAGAGGTCGAATATGCGAGGAGGAGGCGACGCTATTTAGAGTACCTCTCCTCGTTTAATTCCTCCTCCGTCCAGCTATGAAGTCGAGCACGGCCTTATAGGCCTCATCCGGCGGCATATGCATCGGCGGGTTCTTGAATCCCCACGCAGAGGCGCTATAGATGGGCCCCCCTACGCCGCGGTCGAGCGCCAGCTTCGCGAGCCTAATGGCGTCGCTGACTATGGCGGCGCTGTTCCACGCGTCGTGGACTTCTAGGTCTACGCGTATCGATATGGGCACTCCGCCGAATATTTGTGCCTCGATCAACATGTGGGCTATTTTTCTGTCACCTAAGAAGGGTATGTAGGCAACAGGGGCTATATACGCGCTGAAGTCTTGCTCCTCGGCCATCTTCTTCACGGCCGCAGTCTTGGTCTTCTCCTTATCGCCCCTCCTATACATAAGGTTCACGAAGTCAGGAGTGCCGCCGACGTTTATTTGATATGTATCAATTATGCGGACGCCCCTCATAGCCAACAGCCTCACCAACGTCTTGTGGAGCACCGTGGCGCCTATCTGGTTCTGGGTATCGTCGCCCAGCAGGGGCACGCCCCTCTCCTCGAACCTCCTCTGCCACGCCTCGCTCGTGGCTATAGGCGCAGGCATAGCGTTTATAAAAGCCGTGCGGGCCCTGAGCGCGGCTTCGGCGTATGCCTCGGCGGCTTTACGCGCGCCGGTGGGCAGATAGTTCACTAACACTTCCGTATTAGTTGACTCCAGCTCCCTCACCACGTCTTCTACCGAGCCCTCCACTACCTTCTCCACGAGTCCGCCTTCAGGTCTCCCATCAAGGGCTGGCCCAGCTCTGACGATGACCCCGAGCTTTCCGGGGTCGTACACCCTAGTCGCATTATTGGGCGGGGAGAATATGGCCTCCCCCAAATCCCTCCCCACTTTTCTTGCGTCTATATCAAACGCGGCCGTGAAGACTATATCGGCCATTGTATAATCCCCTATTTTCTTAAAGGCCACTAAGGGCTCAGCATCCGGCGTATTTTTGTAGAACTCCACGCCCTGAACAAGTGCTGAGGCGCAATTGCCGACTCCCACTATGCCGACCCTAATGGGCATATCCATCTAAACAGATCTGTTAATAAACAATTCTGTAAGCATAGTTTTTAAACCCGGCCCACGCCCCCTCATGCCCACACGCGCCTACATGAGGTTCAAAAACTGCGTAGGGAAGGGAAACCTCTGGCTATACGTAGTGGCTATACTCTCCCGGGAGGGCCCCCTACACGGCTATGGCATAATCTCCCGCCTAAGGGCCCTGGGCTTTGATATAAGCAACGTCTACGGCTATGTATTACTTAGACGTATGGTCCTCGACGGCGTATTGGCCGAGAAAGAGGAGGGCGGGAGGAAGCTATATATCGTGAGTGAAGAGGGGCTTCGGGCCTTTAGAGCCGCGTTGGGGGAGTTAAAGGCCTTGTTGAGATTCTTAGGAGAGGAGGCCTAGACCGATACCGTATCTAAAAACCTCAAGCGCTTGGGGATAGGCGGGTGATCCGACAAGATCTCTTGTAGGCCCCCCGCCTTCATGCGCTTAATCCTCTCCACGGTCTCTGGCGTTACGTCATAGAGCGGATTCGCATATGCGCTCGTAAATGCGTATATGAACAAGGCCTTTATCTTGCTAGACTTCACCGCATCTTGGGCTCCCTCCCTCCCCTCATAATATAGGTGTAGCTTAGCCAACGCCTTCTGCATAGACCACCTCCCGGCGGCTAGAGCGCCCGCGAAGTCGGCGTAATACTCCCTCATTCTGCTAAAGGCCAAGACGAGCAACTGCTCTATAAAGGACACCGCGACTAGCGCTATGCCGACTATGAAGAAGAGGCCGCCCCCACCCCCTCCGCCCCTCTCACCCCTGCCGCCGAATATGCCTTGCCATATCATGCTGTAGCCTAAGAAGTAGACCACAGAGGGGAAGAGGCCGAGCAGCAACATGACTAGGTTATCGTGATGTTTGTGGTGGCCCAGCTCATGCCCGACCACGGCCTCTAGCTCATCTCGACTTAACATATTATAGAGCGAGCGGCTCACCGCGACGTACTTACCGGTTAAGAAGTTGCCGTAGGAGAACGCGTTGGGCGGGCCGCCCACCAGCACTGCCTTTATCCGCCCCTCCACGCCTAGCCTAGATGCGACAGAGTCGACGATGGACTGTAGCTCCGGATCCGGCTTTGCGCCATAACTTAAATTTATTATGAATGGCGATATAAAATAAGTAAATATATTTAAAATTAATACAAATCCTATAATAAATGGTATCTCATAGACTCCTGCTATGCCTAATAAATAGAGCGCGGCCCAAATAGCGCCCGCCGTAATCGAGACTAAGACTACGGCAAGCAGAGCCATGGAGACGTATAACGAGAATCTGCCCGAGAGCTTGTTAGCTACTTTAGGCGCTACGGTGGCGGCCAGCACAAACATCAAGATATATCCAAACGTCATAGTGCCCCAATATACTGGGTCGAACCACCACCAGAGGTACCCAGGAATCATATGGCCCCTTCAAATATGTCCTAAAAACTTTTTCGCGAGTTACTATAGTTAATTATTTTTTAGATTTTATATTTATTTAGTTATATTACTATAGAAATAAGAAATTAAATAAAGAAAGAATTCTTATTAATAGTAAAGAATAGGAGATTATAAGCTATATTCTCATACGTGAGGACGGAATATATAGAGCGGCTCCTACACTACTTAGACACATATAGGGAATTCCCCGGCACGGTCCTCGTAGTAAAGATAGAGCGTATATGCGGAATCGATAGGCGGTGTTCTTGGTATATAATTAATTTAATGAATCTCATTGAAGAAGAAAATTTATCATATAAATGGCGAAAAGGAACGTGGATCATATACAAAAATAATATAGATAAAATTAGGGAACTACTTTTGACCTTGGTCAAGAGCTAATCGCCATTTCTCTTGGGAATATTTCTCCCTTAATATCCGGTAGGCGGATAGCTCTCTGCCTAGGTAAAACGCGTGTTCGGGGAATAGCTTAGAGGCCTCGCGCCGCACTGAGACCTCGTCCAATTCAGATTCTCTATATAAGGCCCCGTCCTGAGTATAGTGGAGGAGGCGGGGAGGGGCTAAGACGAAGTTGCCCCTGGTGTCTAAAACATCGGCGGAGTAGGCAGTTCTCCAGTTCTGCTCAACTACGGCGTGGGCTAAAGCTATATCCCTGATGGGTAAATATGCAGGCGTAAGAATAACCGCTTCAAACCCATTCCCCGTGAGCCCGCACGGCCACTCCTTCATCACATTACATTCCCTAACGATATTTCTTAGTTCTCTACTTTTATACGAGATATTTTGTATTATTAAATATGAAATTAATCTATCATTTTTTAAAGTTCCTATGTTAATATATAGTCTAGCGTCTTTATATAAAGTCGCTTAATATCGGTCTCAGATATTACGGCCCAGCCAACCTGATAAGGATAAGCGGTCCTCTGCGGCGTCGCAATTCTATGGTTCTCCTTTCTCTGACGGCGGAAGTAATCCTATATTCCTTATTTATAGTATTTATAATGTCAGCATAACTTCCATTTCTTAAATCAATTATTTTAAGATTTAATTCACTCAATATTTTACAATCAAGGCGAAGCCATTTAGGGCAATCGCCTTTAGCTACACCTATCAACGCATCACCGATGCCTAATTGGTCTCGTCCAAATAGAACTGCAATATTTATATTATTATATTTTTCAAATAAATTTTTTACTAAGATATTTATTCCATCTAATGAAAAAATATTACCAATAATATTTATTTTCTTTTTGTTTCTTCTGGGATTTTCCTTAAAAATTCCTCGGGCTCTATCCAAAATAGAACTACAGCTATATTACTCTCGCTATTTATTATAATCATTTAAAAAATTAGAGGAAGATTTTATAAGATCTATCAGAATAATTAATTGTATATCTCTTGGGTTTTAATTGACTTATAATATATCTAAATGCAGAGACTGGGTCTGACTGTTCGCCGCAAGTGTAGACGTCTATTGTGGCGTAGCCGTATCGGGGCCAAGTATGTATTGCTATGTGGCTCTCTAGCACTAGGGCTATGACCGAGACCCCCTCCTTCTCACCTCCCTTAAACCTCCAGCTGTTGACCTCGACTAGGTGCATATTGGCAAGCTCGGCCGCCCGTATTACGACGCCTCGTAGAAACTTCTCGTCTGAGAGGAGCTCTTCGCTTACACCATATATTTCGCCGTATACATGCCTTCCTGTTATTGGCGCGGTATTCGGCTTTGCGCCGCCCGGCCTGACTTGCATTGTTTGCATTGCTGTGCGCGGGGGCGCTGCCCGTATATAAAATTTGTGTTCATGGCAAAAAGCGTTAGTCATAATACGAGATCTTTAAAAGGGGTAGGCCCGGCGAATTTGATGCGGGTTCTGCTGATCCACGCAGAGCGGTTTAAGTGGGCGCCTAAGAGCGTTGCGGACGAGATAAGGGACGAGCCCGTGGAGGGCGAGGCCGAGAACGTATTAGTGTCGTTTGTAACTGTTGAGGAGTCGGATAGCCTAGACGACGGCTATTTGAGGGCTATCGCCGCGGATATATTAGATGTCGCGACGAAGGTGGGCGCGAAGGCCGTAGTGATATACCCCTACGCGCATCTATCGCCGTCCCTCGCGAGGCCATATTTAGCTAGAGATGTATTAAATAAACTATACGATATTGTTAGAGAGAATACTAATTTAAAAGTACTGAAAGCACCATTTGGATATTATAAAGAATTCGAATTGAAATGCTATGGCCATCCCTTGTCTGAGCTGAGCCGTAGCTACAGCCCGGAGACAGTAGCGCGTAGAGTTGCCCCCGCAGAGCGCCCGGAGCAACGCGATTATTACTTAATCTTGACCCCGGACGGCGCCGAGTATAAGCCCGAGGAATTCCCTCTGGACAAATACCCCGATTTAAAGGCGTTGGTCGAGAAAGAGGTCTTTAAGAAGGAGCTCCCAGGCGGCGAGCCAAAATATATAGAGTATGTAAAGAGGTTTGGGTTCGAATGGGAGCCTATGTCTGACGTGGGCCACATGCGCTATGGCCCGGAGGCCACAACCATGATGGAGCTCGTCGAGGACTACGCGGTTCAGGCGGCTAAGTCATTGGGGATTCCCATATTCAAGATTAGGGGCACCAACATGTTTAAGCTGAGCGAGAGGCCGATAGAGACCCACGCCAAGCTCTTCGGCGAGAGGTTATACATAGTGGAGACCGACGTAGACTCCATCCTGCGGTACGCCGCCTGCTTCCAGCAATTTGCCATGGCTAAGGACTGGGTGATAAGCTACAGGAATTTGCCATTCGGGATGATAGAGATAGCCGACTCATATAGGTATGAGCAGCCGGGCGAAACCGTCTTGTTGTTCAGGCTCCGCCGCTTCTTTATGCCAGATCTACATATATTCACTAAAAACTTAGATGAAGCAATTGAGGTTACATATAAACTACATGATAAAATATTTGAAGAAATAAGAAAAATAGGCAGAGATTATGTTTCCCTATATAATATAACGCAGGAGTTCTATAAAGGACATAAGGACTATCTGCAGGAGCTGGCAAAGAGGGAGGGCAAGCCCATACTGCTCAGAGTAATGCCCGAGCAGAAGTACTACTGGGTCTTAAATGTGGAGTTCCACGTGGTGGACGAGATAGGGAGGCCCCGCGAAATAGCGACTTTCCAAATCGATGTGGGCAACGCCATGAGGTTCGGCATAAAATACGTCGACGAGGAGAACAAAATTAGGTATCCCGTCATAATCCATACGGCCATATTAGGTAGCGTGGAGCGGTATATATTCGCCTTATTCGACACAGCGGCGCTCATGGAGAAGGAGGGCAAAACGCCGCGCCTGCCGACTTGGATAACGCCGGTTCAGGTGAGGGTGGTGCCGGTGAGCAAGGACTACTTAGAATACGCAAATAAGATAGCCGACGAGATCGAGGCCGCCGGCATACGCGTAGACGTAGACGACCGCGACGAGACCCTCTCGAGGAAAATAAGAGACGCGGAGAGGGAGTGGATCCCCTACATAGTAGTCGTCGGCCAGAGGGAGGTGTCGACGGGTACATTGACCGTGAGGAAGAGGGGCGTCGGCCAAAGCCAAATGACTACGCAAGACCTTATATCGGCCATAAACGAGGAGACGAAGGGATATCCCCGGAGGCCGTTGTACATGCCCAGGCTCCTCTCGCAGAGGCCCTTCTACCATTCCGTCTAGCCAGGAGTTAATAAAATCGGCAGTATTACATGAGGGCGAAGGGCTCGGTGTTCGTGGAGGAGATGCTCCTGTTATTTCTCGCCGTCGGCATATTTGCCGCCTTCGCGCTCACTGTGACGGGGATAATAAAAGGCGCGTTGTCCGGCGTATTAGGTTTCCGTAATGAGACGAATAGCTTAATAATTTCACTAGTGAATGCTACAAAACAATTAATATTTGGTTAATCAATATATATACCATTTTTATTTAACCTATCTAATATACTTTCCTTATCGCTGAAATACTCTACCACTGCCTTAATGTATTGCCTATCTATCGCAATAGAGGATTTGGGGTCTGCAAGCAGCCGCGCCACGTTGTTTATGAAGTCCTCGGCGTCCTTAGTGGCCATCTTAGCTTTAAGGACTAGCAAATCCTCTATTCTAATAGATTTTATCTCGAAATCATCGATTTTTATCTTAATAGAATTATCTATAATTTGTGGTGGAATATAAATATCTAGTATATTTTCCAGCAAGTCTACTTTCACAATATCGCCGCCGATTATTAGCTCGTAATAAATCGTGCCGTGGTCTGTGGATCCCATATCCCATTCGTTCTCCCTCGCTATCTCTTCAAAGACCTCGTAGTCTAAAATAGTTGACTTGTTGACTATGAATAAGTCGACATCCCCGGGGTCGTACTCTACCTTATACACCTAGGGGCAGAATGGCGGAGCCGACCAATACGAAGTCTACGCCGCGCGACGCAAGCGCCGCGCCCACCTCTCTCAGAGCCGCTTTATATTTTTCAAGATCCATGCCTCAGACCCCCTCCCCTCTATAAAAGTTGATTTCTCAGCGGCCGTGCCGACGCGGAGTATATATAGGTATATATAGTATAAAACTTTTAATAATTGATTTTTCTGAGTCTATCATGTTAGAGCATGTGTTATCAACTATTCCTACACTAGATAAATGCTCTATTAGAGGAAAGATAGTATTAATAAGAATTGATATAAATTCACCTATATATAATGGTAAAATATTAGATGATTATCGTATAAGGGCCCACGTGAGGACTCTGCGCGAGCTCGCCGACAGCGGCGCGCGGGTCGTCGTCTTAGCTCATCAAGGGCGGCCGGGCCAAGACGACTTCACCTCTCTCTCTATACATAGAGATCTCCTCGAAAAATACTCCAGTAGAGCTGTCGACTTTATAGAGGATGTAATAGGCCCTGCCGCCGTTGAGAAAATCAAAGGCCTCGGCGAGGGGGAAATACTGTTACTAGAGAACGTGAGGCTATTGGCCGAGGAGCTCATAGAGGCCCCTCCTGAGAGGCACGCCCAGAGCTGGCTGGTGGCCAAGCTCTCGCCCCTCGCGAACTACTACGTCTTCGACGGCTTCGCCGTCGCGCATAGGTCTCAGCCGAGCGTGGTGGGGTTCCCCATGAGGTTGCCCTCGTGTATAGGCCGCGTCATGGAGAGCGAGCTGAGGGCCTTGGCCGAGATCTGGAGGAATAGGGAGAGGGCCCTCCTAATAGTCGGCGGGGCTAAAGTGCCTGAGTCCATAAGGGCTATGGCCGAGGCCCTAGAGAGGGGCGCGGTGTCTAGGGTGCTCGTCGGCGGGCTCGTGGGGCTCGTCTTCGCCGCATCTAAATACGGAGGCGGCCCAGCCGTGAGGTCCTTCCTAGAGAAAAACGGATTAGTCGCCGAGGTGGAGAGAGCCCGCCGCCTCTTAGAGATATACGGCGATAGCATAGTGTTGCCGCTCGACTTCAGAAACAGCCGCGGCGAGGTCTTCAAGGCGGCAGAGCTGGCGGATCTGCCGGTGGATATAGGCGATGGGACTGTAGAGCTCTACAAAAACACAATAAAGGATTACGACATGGTGGTGGTAACCGGCCCTATGGGCAAAATAGAGGACCAAGAGGCCGCTAGGGGCACTATAGAGATCTTAAAGGCGGCGAGCGAGCGGCGCGCCGTAATAGGCGGAGGCCACACTATATTGGCCGCCGAGCGCGCCGGCCTTATAGAGAGGCTATTCCACGTATCCACGGGCGGCCGCGCCTTCCTAATGGCGTTCTCGGAGGACCTCCCCGCCCTAAAGGCGCTCTTAAAGTCCGTTGAAAGGTTCTGGAGATGAGGGTCGCCGTAGTCGGCTACGGGACTATAGGTAAGAGGGTCGCCGACGCTGTGGCTAGGCAAGACGACATGAGGTTAATAGGCGTATACAAGCTGACGCCCGACTACGAGGCCGAGATAGCCCAGAGCAAGGGCTATCCCCTATATGCGCCCAGGGATAGGGCCGAGGCCTTCAAGAGAGCTGGGCTGGAGGTGTACGGCGATTTGTCCGACTTAATAAAGGCCGCTGATATAATTGTGGACGCATCGCCGGACGGCGCAGGCGCCGAGAACAAGAAACACTACGTCGAGGGCGGGAGGCCGGCCATATTCCAGGGCGGCGAGGAGAGCGACGTGGCTGAGGTGAGCTTCAACGCGCTGGCCAGCTACGAGAAGGCGATAGGCAAGAAGTACATTAGGGTGGTCAGCTGCAATACGACGGGCATATCTAGGGTCCTCTCCTCCCTCATCCTAAACGGCGTGGGGGTAAAGAAGGCGAGGATATTCATAGCCAGGAGGGGCGCCGATCCTAGGGAGTATAAGAGGGGGCCCATAAACGACGTAGTCCCCAATCCGGCCACGGTGCCCAGCCACCACGGACCGGACGTCAAGACGGTCCTAGGCGATATAGATATAATGACCATGGCCGTGGCCGTGCCCGTCACTTTAATGCATATGCATATGGCCTATTTGGAGCTCGACGGCGATTATAGGCGCGACGACGTGTTAGAGGCCTTCGCGGCTACTCCGAGGATACTCCTATACGAGGCCGGGAGGGGGTTCGCCAGCTTGGCCCAAATGATCGAGTGGGCTAGAGATATGGGGAGGCCCAGGGGGGACCTATGGGAGGTGGGCGTTGTGCGGGACTCCGTCACCCTCGTCGGCCGCGAGCTCTTCCTCATGTACGGCGTCCACCAGGAGGCTGTCGTGGCGCCGGAGAACATAGACGCCATTAGAGCAGCGTCAGGGTTTAAGGATAAATGGGCCTCGATAGAGAAGACCGACAAATCGCTGGGGCTTATCACTCGGGGTAAGCGTTACGGCGCTCCGCGTAACACCGCCTAGCGCCGGTTAAGTATTTTAACGACGGAGAGGCAGAAGCTACATGGTCGACGAGCCGGCTTATAAAATAGCATATAGGTTCAGGAAAATTCTTGTGCCCATAACGCCCGACGAGAGGTCCAGGGACGCGGTTGAGGTGGCCGCCGACTTCTATCGCCGATATGGATCACATATAGTGTTCCTCTACGTAGTGGAGGGCGACGATAAGAGCAAGGAGGTCGATGAGCTGGTCAAGAGATACGCGGGGGATATAGCCTATGAGCTGAAGATCAAGAGGGCTGGCGAGGGCGAGACGGCGGCGTCGGTGATAGTGGAGGAGGCCAAGAACTTCTACGACCTAGTCATATTAGAGTCGAGGGGATATACAGGGGCCGAGGCCCTCCTCCATAGGTCTACCTCCGTCGCCGTAGCCTTAGCCGCTCCGACCAGCGTGCTCATATTGCGTTGATGAAAATCGGCGCGGCGATATCGCCGTATCAACACTTCGGCCTATGCAACTGCGACCTCCCCGACGAGCCCGGCGCGAGGCATATAGAGTACTTCGAGGAGGACGTCAAGAGGGCGAAGGCGATAGGCCTAGACGCGTTTCGCACAGGCGTTGAGTGGGCGCTTATAGAGCCGAGGGAGGAGGTCCTCGATAGGCGGTGGCTTGGGTTCTTCGAGCGCTACTTGGCCACGATAAGGGAGGAGGGATTGGAGCTGTGGCTAACGGCCCACCACTTCACGAACCCTAAATGGGTTTGGAAGATCGGCGGTTGGGAATCTCGAGACACGGCTAAGCGCTTCTTGAGATACATAGAATTAATTTTACAAAATTTTTATAAATATATTAATTATCTTATTATATTTAATGAACCAGAAATATATGTGTATTTAGCATATTTAAAGGGGGATTTACCCCCACATGGGTACTTAGCGTATAGGCACGCCGGGCGCGCGCTTGAAAATATCCTAAACGTTATACAGGCGGCCCGCGACGTGAGCAAGAGCTACGGCGTAAAGGCGACGTTTACGCATCCCTACCGCAAATACGTGGGGCGCGGCCCAGCAAAGCTCTTGGCATATGCGTTGTCTAAGCTCGCGCCCTCGTCCCTTGAGGTGGCTAAAGAGATGGACGTCTTAGCCATCAACTTCTACGTAGTCACCGAGGTCAAGCTCGGCGACTTTAGGAATCTGCTTAAGCCCGAGGCGCTATTGGCGCTTAGGCGGCATAAAATAGCTATCACCGAATACGGCGTGGCCACGCGCAATGAGGCCTTAAGGGAGGCCTACCTATGTCGCATGGCCCAAGTCTTCGAGGAGCTTAGGCCAGAGGCCGCCATCTGGTGGTCGTTGTTGCACGGCTACGAATGGGGCCTCGGCTATAGTCCCTTCTTCGCCCTCTTCGACGAGGCGCGGCGCCCTACGCCCCTCGCCCTAAAGATGAGGCGCATTATAGAGAATCCGCCTAGGGCCTGCGGCGAACTCCCAGAGGATTTAGGCCTAGAGTGGCGCGCCGCGTTATAAGTACTGCGTGAGCCCCCCTCCGCCTTCCTCGTACCTCTCGCCTAAGATACGCCTAATTTTAGCCAAGGCCTTCTCCGAGAGGGGCCAGTTGTAGTAGTTATTCAGCGCGTTGAGGGGCGTCCCGTACTTCTTTAGCAACGCCTCGGCGGTCTTTACGCCGACGCCGGGCAACGCCGTTAAGAGGGCCAGTTGTTGCTCGCGCAGGCTACGCCCCTTGACGTGGGGTATCCTTATCCCGCCCTCCCTCTCCGACTGCCTAGCGGCTATACATATGGCGTGTCCCGTCCGCTCAGGCGAGGGCGTATATATTATCGATAGGCCCATCCTCAGCGCCGATATCTGTGCGCCCAGCACCGCGTTGGGGTGAACCCCCCTATACTCAACGGCCTCCCAGAGGTCTCCCTCGACTATTAACAACGGCTTGAGGCCAGAGGCCTTAAGCCTAGTTATCTGGTCGAAGAGGCGCCCGTCCACAATAGACGATAAGAAGTCGTTGGCCGATTTACGCTCGATTATGAACCGGCCCGCTATGTAGTCGCCCACGTCTAGCTGTCTTTGAATAGTCTGGCACCCGGCCTCTTTTATATAGCGTACGACGTCGGATCTATACTCGCGCGAATCGACGATTACTTGCACGAAAAATTACGCCTGAAGGATCTCCCTCTTGGCGGTCCAAGGCGTCACGTCCTCCCTCTTGCCTATGACGACCCAAGCTATTGTCTTGGCCAAGGGCCTCGCCTCGGCTATTATTACCTTATCCCCAGGCTTGACCTCAACGCACTCGGGCACTCTTACGTGCATCTTCTTCCTCCTGCGCTCATAGCGCTTATACTTAGGCACGTAGTGGACGTATTCGTGTATTACGACGGCCGACCTATGCATCCTGACGCTTTCCACAGTCACCTCCAAGAATTTGAGCCTAATCTTGAGGTTGCCGTGCCAGGGGCACTCGGGGTCGTCGCAGACGGACGCGGGGGGCTGTATCCAAGGGACCCCTATGTTCGCCACTCTGACCCTTTTGCCGTTGGGCAAATTAACGACGTCGCCCACGCGGGGCCTAGAGGGCAGACGTATAGCCGTCATTTCGCCGCTATGTGTAGCGAGGACTTCGTGGCCTTTAGGCCGGGCTCGCCGTGTTGGACAGGCTTACAAGTTATTGCGAATTCGCCTAAGTAGTGGCCTATATGCCACGGCGATATGTAGACCGGGATCCAAGTGATGCCGTTGTAGACCTGGATTGTGAGGCCCACCATCTCCGGCAGAATAATCATATCGCGTTGGTGCGTCTTAATCACCACCTTCTTCCCCTGCGAGGCCAACTGCCGGGCCTTCCTAATCCTCTCAAGCAATTTCCGGTGCTCGGGCTTTAGGCCTCGCCTAAGGCTCCTCCTCTGCCTCGCCGGGAGCAACTTAATGAAGTCGTCCATAGACATTGTGAGTATCTCGTCGAGGGTCTTCCCGCGGTATCTAAAGGCGCCCCACTCGTCCTGGGTAATCACAGCTGGCTGCGGCCAGCCCGCTCTCCCGCGCTCTGCGGCCTCGCCCTCTTGAGGCGCTGATGAAGGCGCAGACATCGCGCCCTCTATTTGAGGAGTTTTTAAGCCTTTAGCCCGGTCACTCGACAATCTTCATCTTGCGGGCCAGCTCGTGGGCCTCCTTGACTATAGCCACAGCCTCATCGAGCAGCCCTATATGCCTACTCTGTATAACCGCGTTCTCATCGCCTATCATATACTCTATATAGTACTCGTCGCCAGCCCACGAGACGACGACGAAGACGAACATATCGTCGTCGAGTTGGATTTGGCCTAGGGCCTCGTCGTGGCGCCAGTCGACTGTTATCCTCTTAGCCCGCCTAGCCAAGACGTCCGATAATTGTTTAAAGTACGCCTCAACGCGTTCCCTGGCCATGTCGGATACGGCCAAGATATTTTAAAGGATTCATATCTCTCGGCCGTGCCCATTATCGACCTCGCGCTGTGGGACCTAGAGAGGTTGACCGGCGCCCGGGAGCAGGGAATCATGAAGGCTCTGGATTACATCAAGGGGAATTTAGAGAGTAGAGAGGGCGATAGGCTCAAGTTTGAGGCCACGCACGACCGCCCCGACTTCTTCTCGGCTGAGGGCTTGGCCAGAGCTATAAAGGGGGTCTTAGGCATTGAGGCGGGCGCGCCTAGGGCCGAGGTCAAAGCCGGCGACGTCCAGCTAATCTACGGCGAGAGGATCGAGGAGAGGCCATACGCCTTAATGGCGATCGTCAGGGGCTTGAGGCTAGACGACGAGGCGATAGCTCAGATGATACAGTTGCAAGAGAAGCTACACGACACATACGGTAGGGATAGGCGCAAGATAGCCATAGGGTTTTACGACTTGGCCAAGATAAAGCCTCCCATATATTACAAGAGGGTCTCCGCCGACGACGAATACGTGCCCCTAGGCCTTGATAGGCCCGTTAAGGTTAGGGAGATGTACGAGTTGACCGATAAGGGCAGGAAATACGCCGGCCTCATCAAGAGGGAGGCCCCGCCTGCGCTGGTCGACTCGAGCGGCCAGATCATGGTCATAATACCCGTGCTCGGCAGCGAGTGCTGTAAGGTCACCGCGTCGACGCGCGACGTCTTAATCGACGTAACCGGGCAAGACCCCGCCTACATCTCCAAGGTGATGTCGGTGTTGGTGTACAGCCTCCTAGAGAGGAGCGACGCCAAGGTCG
Organism: Thermoproteus sp. AZ2; assembly: GCA_000960885.1. Classification (GTDB taxonomy): domain Archaea; phylum Thermoproteota; class Thermoprotei; order Thermoproteales; family Thermoproteaceae; genus Thermoproteus. Next base: position 23,524 of record JZWT01000001.1, read on the forward strand.
TCGAGCTCGTCAAGACCAGCGGAGGGGTCGTCGACATCTCGCCGAGGCTCCTCGCGGTGAGGCGTAGCGACGTCTCGGCCCTCCTCGGCGTAGAGGTGGGCGAGGAGGAGTACGCGGACTTGCTGAGGAGGGCTAGATACGACGTAGAGGGCGAACGCGTGGTCGTGCCGCCGTATAGGATAAACGTGTTGAGCTGGATAGATGTCGCCGAGGACGTGGCGATTTTGAAGGGATATAATAAACTGCCGAGGGAGCCGCCGCCTATGTCCACCGCGGGCAGGCGCCATAGGGTCGAGGCGTCGTCTTGGGGCGCGAGGCGCGCCCTGCTCTCGCTGGGCTTCTACGAGGTCATGAACTACGTTTTATCGCCGGCCCAGCTGTTGGGGGCCTTCGGGCTGGGATACGCCGAAGTTTTAAACCCGGCCTCGGAGAGGCTTAACGCGGTTAGGAGCTCGCTTCTGCCCGGCTTATTGGATATGGCGTCTAGGGCTAAGAGGAAGGAGGTGAGGATGTTCGAGGTGGGGGATGTCTTCGACGGGGAGACCAAACGCGCAGTGGCGTTCGTGTTAGCAAAAGACGGCGCAACGCTGACCGACGGCCTAGCCGTCTTAAGGGCGCTCTGCGTCAGGCTGGGCGCCAGGTGCGAGGCCTCCAACCACAAAGCGCCTTGGTGCATAGAGGGCCGTTGCGCCAAGATCTCCGGCGATCTATCGGGCATAATAGGCGAGGTTAAGCCCGAGATATTAGAACGGATAGGGCTCCTAAAGCCGACGGTCGCCGCGGAGCTTTACCTATAACTTGCAGGGCCCCTTGGGGATCTCAACGGGGATAGTCCTCCCATACTTCGAAAGAGCCCTCAAGAGGTCCTCGGGCGACTCGGCCACAAAGACGTGGGAGGGCCCCGTGCCCGAGACCCCGCCGACGGCGCCCATCTTAAACGCGAGGAGCGTGGGCGTTGGGTCGTAGCCGAGCGCGAAGCCGTAGGCCACGGCGTTTATGGCCATGGCAGTCCTCCAGTCGCCCCTCGCGGCGTATAAGACGGCGGCTCTGACGATGGGCGCGACGGCCCTCATCTCGTCCACCTTAGGCCTGCCCTTCTCCCAAGGCGGGAGCAACACGACGGCTCTCCCGGAGACGTCCAGCCTCCTCAACAGGGCCCTCCCGAAGTTGTCGGTTAGCCACGCCTCGCCTAAGGCCGAGGCGACCGCGTCGTCGAAGGCCCCCGTCACGCTTATGCCCACCCTTATGCTCATCTCGGCGTTGAGCCGCGCTATATCCACCGGCCCGAGCCCCAAGCCGTATAGCTCGTTGAGGGCCGCTATGAGCGCGTTTAACGAGGCGCTGCTGGACTTGAGGCCCCCGGCCGAGGGCAGATCGCCCGAGAACTTCACAGATACCCTGGGTATCTTAAACGAGGCCCTTAGGATTTCCAGCGCCTCATAAATAGGCCTTAGGTCCACGTCGGCGTAGGACGTAACCCTATCCTCGTCGGATTCGCAGACCTCGGCCGCTACGCGCAACGAGAGCGGAAAGGCAGCACCGACGCCTAGGGCTATCGCGTTTATTATAGTGCCCCCTCCCCACGCGCAAGCCGTCGCGCAACGCATCAGCCGCAAGACATGGCGTTAAGCGCCTTAAGAGCGTCGGCCAGCCTCTCCTCGGGCTGGACTAGGGCAACCCTCACGTGGTTAGACGCGCCGAAGCTCTCCCCCGGCAACACGGATACGCCCTTGGCCAAGGCCCTCCTCATGAACTCGACGCCGCTACAGGGAACCTTGGGGAAGACGTAGAAGGAGCCCCCGGGCTCAACGAAGGGGTAGCGGAGCTCCCTCTTGGCAACCTCCAGCCTCCTCCTATACACCTCGCCGAGCCTCTTGGCCAGACTCGGTATCTCCGGCACGACGCGGGCGACGGCCCTCTGGAGCACAGTCGGCGCCGAGTTGACGGTGGCTCGGACGAATTTGACCACCTCCTTCACGACAGCCCTAGGCGCCACCACCGCGCCCAGCCTAAAGCCCGGCACTGATAATACCTTGCTGAAGCTGTAGACCACGGCCACGTCTCCGGAGAAATCCCGCGGCGAGGTGAAGGGGGCGAAGGCGATATCCCTATAGACCTCGTCGCTTACGACGAACTCCGCCGCGTCCACGAGCTCCCTAACTTTATCCCTAGCCAAGACCACGCCCGTCGGGTTGTTGGGGTAGTTGACCAAATAGACCCCCCTCTCGACGAAGCGGGGCGCCCATCCCTCCTCCTCCCTGGCCTCGACAAGCTCCACCCTTATGTCGAAGGTAGAGGCTATCTCGAAGTAGCCCGGATAGTAAGGCCTCGTGGTGATTATCCGCCGCTTCCTAAAGGCCCACATAAGCGCGGCGATGCCGTGCCTCCCGCCCGCGACCACGGCGACTTCGCTGGGCTCTGCCTTGAAGAGCTCAGCGATAGCCTCCCTCAGCTCGGGGACTCCCTCGGGCGGCCCGTACCCGAACTCGTCGAGGGCGCCCCTCAACGACTCCAGGACCCCCTCCGGCGGCTTCACGTCGGGCTCCCCGATGTCTAGCCTAATTGGGGGCTTCGCCCTAGAGATCTCGGCCAAGGCCTCTAACAACTCCACAGAGCTTCGCCCGGCCCGGTTTATAAGGATAGGCTCATTTAAATGGGCGAGGGATGCGAGACATGGCGCGAACCCTAGACGTGGAGGACCTCGCGAATATACGCCTGGTTTCTAACCCCGCCGTCGCTGGCTCCACCGGCTACTTCGTGGTGACTAGGATAAACCTAGAGAAGGATAGGTACGAGTCCTCTATATGGTCGGTGGACTTATCCACGGGCGAGTTGAGGGCGGTTACTAAGGGCCCCTCGGACACAGCGCCTTTGCCCTCTCCGAAGGGCTCCAAGCTCGCCTTCCTTTCCCGCAGAGGCTTGAGGAAGAGGGAGCGCGGCGTGAGGCTTTGGGTATTAGAGCGCGGCGGGGAGCCCAGGCCCTTGGCGTATTTCCCCCTCGGCGTATTGGATATGGCGTGGGCGCCCGACGAGTCTAAACTCGCCGTAGCGGCGTACGAGGGGAGGCCCGAGGATGACGTAAAACACGTAGAGAGGCTGCCCATATGGATAAACGACTTCGGCTACGCCTACAACGTCGAATCGCACCTATACTTAGTGGACGCCTATAGCGGCGCCGTCGTGAAAATCACCGAGGGGTGGGCTAAGGTGAAGCACGTCGCGTGGAGCCCCGACGGCCGCTATATAGCATATACGGTGGCTAGGGACGAGCTGAGGCCCTACCTTGTCGACCTAATGATCTACGACGTGGCCTCCGGCCAACACAAGGTCTTGGCGAGCGGGCTGGCGTCGGATCACCACGTGGCGTGGGGGCCTGGCTCGGACGCGGTCGCGATTATAGGGCATAAGATGCCTAGGGGCTTCTCCTCCCACAACAGGGTATACGTCTATTGGCTAGACGGAACTGAGCGTTGCCTAACCTGCGGCTTCGACAGAAACGTCGTCAACACGCTCAACAGCGATGTGAGGGGCCCGAGCATGGCCCCCGCGATACGATGGGTAGACGGCTGGATATACTTCATAGCGACTGTGGGAGGGTACGCTGAGCTGTACAGCGTAGATCTAGAGGGCAGGGTCGAGAGAGTTATCGGCGGGGAGGGAGTCGTCGACGAGTTCGCAATAGGCGAAGACGGCGCCATATTGTACACATATATGGAGCCGACGGCGCCCAAGGAGCTCTACCTCTATATGGACGGCTCCTCTAGGAGGCTAACCGCGTTCAACGACTTATTCCTATCGCGGATAAAATTATCGAGGCCGCAGCGCTTTAGCTTCAGGGCGAGCGACGGCGTTGAGGTAGAGGGCTGGGCGCTCACGCCTCCGGAGAAGGCCGGCGAGAAGACGCCGTGGGTCTTGTACATACACGGCGGCCCCAAGACCGCGTGGGGCTACAGCTTTATGTTCGAGTTCCAGCTGTTAGCCGCCAAGGGGTTCGCGGTGGTCTACATAAACCCCAGAGGGTCCGACGGATACAGCGAGGAGTTCGCCGATATCCGTTGTAAATACGGCGAAAGGGATTTCCAAGACTTAATGGAGGCCGTAGATAAGGCGCTTGAAGCCTTCCCTGAACTAGATAGGGAGAGGGCGGCCGTTATGGGGGGCTCATATGGGGGCTATATGACTAACTGGATAATAACCCGTACGGACCGCTTCAAGGCGGCTATAACTCAGAGGTCTATCTGCGATTGGGTCTCGATGTATTCTACCACCGATATAGGCTGGTATTTCGTCGAGGACCAGATATGTTGCACTCCCTGGAAGAATAGGGAGAAGTGCCTCGAGAAGAGCCCCATATATTATGTCGGAGGAGTCAAGACCCCGACCCTCGTCGTCCACTCAATAGAGGACTACAGAACTTGGCTTGATCAAGGCATAGCCTTCTTCACAGCGTTGAGGCTTAGGGGCGTTGAGGCGAGGCTTGTTATGTTCCCGGGCGAGAGCCACGAGCTGACTAGGAAGGGGAGGCCCAAGCATAGAGTCGAGGACTTAAGAGAGAAGATAGATTGGCTTAAGAGACATCTATAGGCTATAGACTTCAGACAATTTTTAATATAGGGGCTTTCGGGGGGATATGGGGTACTGATTTGCGCCACCGTCTTAGCCGAGGCGCCTAAAGACTTAGAAAGGGCTTTGCAGTCCCCCGCTAGGTGTATTGAGGCGCGTTTAGACCCCTACAGAGGCGATTGGCGCGCCGCCTCAGAGCTCTTGGCTAAATTAGCTCAAAGCAAGGTCGTCATAGCTACTATTAGGTCGAAGGAGGAGGGAGGCCTATTTAGGGGCGGGGAGGAGGAGCGCCTAGGCGCATACCTGAGGGCCCTCGAGGCGGGCCCGCAGTACGTGGATGTCGAGTTGAACTCCGAGATAAAGGAGGAGGTCGTTAAGGCTAAGGGGACCTCGAAGATTATATTAAGCGTTCATGACTTCTCCGGCACGCCGCCGCTCGCCACGCTTAAGTCTTGGGCCGACGCCGCGGTGGGCGCGGGCGCCGACGTGGTCAAGATAGCGACTACGGCTAGGTCTTGGGAGGACAACTTCGCCCTCCTCTCGCTCATAGGCTCCGCCCAAAAACCCACGGTGGCCTTCGCCATGGGCCCCTTAGGCCTTTTGTCGAGGGTCTTCGCGCCCTTGATGGGGGCCCCCTTCACATACGCCGCGCTCGATAAGCCAGCTGCGCCGGGCCAATTGCCGTACGGGGCCATGGAGGCGATCTACGCCTCCCTCGGCCTCTACAGCGATTTGAAGTCCTTGGGCGAGATGCGCATAGCCCTAGACGCCGTGGACACAGCCCTAATGCATCTATTGAAGCTTAGGCTGGCGATTTGTAGAGATATGGGCAGGTTGAAGAAGTCTATGGGGTTGCCCATATACGACGACGTTAGGGAGACGGAGGTCCTCAAGAGGGCAGGCGACTTTAGGCAATTATTCGATTTAGTCGTGCAGATGTGTAAAGCGGTACAGGTGGCGGTTGAGCCTTAGCGGGAGCCCCTCAAGAACTCTAGGACGGCCTCCCTCATGACGCCCCTATCCGGCCCTACGCCGAGCCATATCTCCTCAGCCGCCGCGCCCTGCTCGACAAGAATATCTACGCCGTCGATTACCGCGAGCCCCAGCTCCTTAGCCTTAGCCAACATCGCCGTCTCGGGCGGGTTGTAGACGTATTCGACATACGCCTTAGCGTCGCTTAGGTCCGCCAAGACCTTGTCGTATATAGGCGTGGCGTTTATCACCACGTCTGCGCGGGGCGCGCCCCCCAGCCCGACAGCCCTGGCCCTTACGCCGAATTTCTCGGCGAATTCTTTGGCCAAGGCCTCGGCCCTCTCTAAGGTCCTATTGGCGATCACTATCTCCGAGGCCTCCGCCTTAATCGCCGCAAAGGCCGCGGCCCTAGCCGCGCCGCCCGCGCCCAATATCAACACGCTGGAGCCCGCCATATAGCGCCCGGCCAGCCTATACACGGCCAAATAGTCGGTGTTGTAGCCGACGAGGAGGTTTCGCTCAACCTTGACTGTGTTCACGGCGCCTACCGCCCTCGCGTCGGCTGTCACGCCGTCTAGGAACGTCGTAATCTCCTCCTTATGGGGTATAGTGACGTTAAACCCCGCCAAGTTAAACCTAGCTAAATCGGTGAAACATTGGAGCGAGCCCTTCGGGACGTCGACGGCTATGTAGGCAGCGTCTACGCCTAGTCTCTTAAAGGAGGCGTTGTGCATCGCGGGTGAGGCCGACTTATTGCGTATGCCCCAGCCTATGACTGCGAAAAGCCTCATGCGCCGTCACCAGCCCATCACAACGTCGGCGCCTGCGGCGTAGTCGTAAAAGGTCTCTATATCGGCTATTTCGACGCCCTCCACCACATCCTCCTTCCCTATGCCGTATTGCTCAGCCGCCGAGGAGCACAGGAGTACCCTGCAGCCGGCCTTAAGGCATTGGGAGAACTTCGCCTTTATCTCGGGCTTAAGCCCCTCGAACACGGCCTTCTTAAGCGTCAGGGCGCCGTCGAGGGCGTAGAATAGAACCACGTCTAGGCCCATGGAGGCAGAGGCCAGCGCATAGCCCAGCATAGTAGAAAGTCTGTCCGAATCAGTGGGCGGTATCGAGACGAAGTACACCACTCTGCCCGCGCCCTTTTCGCCCATAATCCTCCCTGCGCTCATCTATATAAATTCTGGTTCCTCAAATGGCCCTGAACAAATGTCGGTGAACATTTTTCACATAGAAGAGTGCTTATTATCACATATCAAACGAGAGCCATGGAGACTATCGCTAAGCGAGTATTAGACTTAAGGGGATATGTATGTCCATACCCCCAGTTGGCTACGTTGAAGGCCTTAAGGCAAGCCAAGCCCGGCGAAATAATAGAAGTATTGACCGATAATCCGCCCTCTTGCGAAAACGTGCCGGCTGTGGCGAGGAGGGAGGGCCACGAGGTCCTAGAGGTGAGCGAGGTGGGGCCTGGGCTTTGGAAGATAGTAATTAAGGTGAGATGAGGGCCGAGTTTAAGGAAAGGGTTAAGCTCTATAGAGAGGCCGGCATAGCTATAGAGTCGCTTTCGCTCGGCTGCTCGGTGAAGGTGGATCTCTACGACGTCTTATACCCGGCGATTCAGCTGCTCAGCGGGGAGTTATCGCGGCTGAACCTAGTCATAGCGCCGAGGGAGGACGCGGCTATTATGAGGGGGGAGTCGGCAGAGCTGACTAGGCTTTACTTAGACGTAGAGGAGCCCAAGATAGACCCAGCCCTAATAGAATCCCTGGCGCCCGACTTAGCCATAGTTCTGGTCCAGCTCTATATGGCCAAGGCGTCTTCCCCCGACAAATTCGCCGAATACGCCGCGAGGCTCTATAGGGCGTTGGGGTCCAGCAGACATAGGGTGTGGCTGGGCAAAGGCCACAGCATTGTGAGCACTAAGAGGGGCTCCGAGTTCTTCATGGTGGACTTCCTAAAGACTAGGGGGACCGGCTATATCTTGGCCAACAACGACACGATACAAGTCATAGACCCCTCCGAGGATTTAGACTCGCCGCTACAAGCCGCCGTGGCTGTAAACAACGCCCTAAACGACCTCTACATAAAGGGCGTGTATAAAGACGTGCACATAGCCCCCGTATACGACGCGCCTCAGCAGTACTTAGACGGCGTGAGGAAGGCCGTCTTAAGCCACGCGGCTGGCTTGGGCAAAGTAGTCGACGCGCCGCAGCCGAATAAGGGATATTTACTCCTCGGCGCAACGGCTTGGGGCTATCTAGATAGGGAGCCCCCGACGTTTTATAAGCACATAGATAAGGGCTTCGTCGTGCTGGTGACCCGCCCCTTCGGCGAATTGGCGTACTTTACGACGTACGTCGCTATCAACACCGACGACGAGCTACTGAAGGCCTTCGAGCGAGAGGTGATGACGCTAGACGAGCTGGAGCGCGAGAAGAAGCGCGTGCTGGAGCTCATGGCCACGCCGAACGTCGAGATAGCCAAGGTCATATACAAATATCTGCCGGAGCTGGGGGATAGGTTCAGACCCGAGGAGCACATAGCGGCCACGATCGACGTGTCGGGGCCGGGCATATTCGTCTTTAAAGAGGTGGGCGAGAGGGCCGAGGCCGACGTAGAGCTATTCGACGTGCCGCTCCTAGGCCCCAAGATCTCCCGCTTCGCGGCCCAGAACTACATTATGCCGGACGCCACCGCTGGCACAAACGGCGCGGTGGCTATATTCGTCCACGAGGCCCTAGCCGACGAGCTCTTGAAGGAGCTCCGCAAAATCCCAGGGCTCAGCCCCCGCGTAATAGGGAGAGTAGTGGGGAGGGGCGAGGGCAAATTAATAGTGCCGCGGGACGCCCTAGACTACATATCGAGCGCAAAGCTAAGGGGGAAGTTGGAGGCCCAGGCCGAGGTGCTCTCCGGCCTCTCGACTAGGGCTAAGAGGCCCGGGCGGGCCAAAATAGTTTTCGAGGGCGAGGTGCAGGGGGTCGGCTTTAGGCCGTTGGCTAGGGCTAAGGCTAAGGCGCTGGGGCTATACGGCTACGCCAAGAATCTGCCGGACGGCAGAGTGGAGGTCGTGGTCGAGGGCGACGTGGAGAGGATCAAGCGGCTGGCCGAGGTCCTCTGCCCCGAGGGCGCCAATTGCCGGGTCTCCGAGATGACTTGGGAGGAGTATAGAGGGGAGTTTAAAGACTTCGATATACTATGAAGGAGATCGACGTAAGGGGGCTCGAATGCCCTGAGCCTGCGAAAATAGTGGCCGCAGAGATTGAAAGAGAGAGGCCCCACGCGCTTAAGGTCGTGACAGACTCCGATGAGTGTAGGAGAACGCTTCTTGTGATGATACCTCTATTGGGCTATAGAGTGGCGGCCAACGAGGGGGGAGAGGGGGTATTACGTCCTCGTATTTCAAAGCGAAGCCTAAATATCGGCGCTATTTTGGCTAGAGGATATGCCGCCGACCAAGCCTTAAATATAGGAAAACAGTAAAGCGCATGGCGATCGATCCCGTGTGCGGCATGGAGGTCGACCCGAAGGCGGCCCAATTCAAGTCGCTTTATAAGGGCAAGGTCTACTATTTCTGCTCTCGGCATTGTAAGGAGGCGTTCGACAAAGACCCCGAGTATTATTTAACCCACGGCCCAGTGGGCATGCCCCATCATGGAGGTACCCCCGATCGGCGTTAAGTACCCAAACGCGGCCGAGGCGGCCCTCAAGATTTTAGGGATGCATTGCGCCACTTGTAGCCTCACGGTCCAAAAGGCCTTATTGTCAGCGCCGGGCGTCTTATACGCCAGCGTCTCCCTAGCCGCGGACGAGGCCAAAATAGTATACGACCCAGCTAAGGTCTCCTACCCAGAGATATTGAGGGCTGTGCAGAGGGCCGGCTACGACATATATAGGGAGGAGGTCGCCGTGGGGCTGGCCTCTCTATCCCCCGACGATTGGCCTGCCGTAATACGCCGCTTGTCCAGGCCGGGGATATTTAGGGCCTCGCCCGACTACGGCGCACGGTCTATCCTCGTCGAGTACAACCCCTTAGAGCTTACGCCGAAGGATATAGAGGAGGCCATAAGGGGGGCTGGGTTCGAAGTGGTCTGGGTTAAGAGGGGCTCTTTAGACTTCGACGTAGATGCGAGGGCGTCTGCCATAGAGCTACGCGACTTATTAGCCAGGCTCTGGGTAGCCCTGCCGCTGGCGGCGGCCATAATAGCCTTAATGGCCCTCCCGGATACCCCCCTTAAGGCCCTCCTATCGTTTTTGCTGGCCACGCCTGTGCAGTTCTATTCGGGCATGCGGTTTATTAAGGGCGCCTACAGGGCCTTTAAGAACCTAGCGCCTAATATGGATTCGTTAGTGGCGCTGGGCACGCTGGCGGCTTACTTCTACAGCGCCGCGTCCCTAGCCCTCGGCCGCTACGGGCAGACCTACTTCGACGCGTCGGCCGTGGTGATAGCCGCCGTATTGCTCGGGAGATATATAGAGGCGCGCATGCGGACTAGGACGGCCGACGCCGTCAGGAGGTTGTTCTCCCTCATGCCCTCTAAAGCTAGGGTCCTCAAGGGCGGCGCGGTCGGGGAGAAGCCAGCCGGCGAGGTGGAGCCCGGCGAGCTCGTCGAGGTCAGGGAGGGCGAGGCTGTTCCGGTCGACGGATATATAGAGGAGGGGGCCGGCTCCATCGACGTCTCCTCCTTCACGGGCGAGCCCGCGCCGGTGGACGCCGCTAAGGGCGCGTTGGTGTTGGCCGGCATGAAGCTAATATCGGGCAGAATAGTTGTAAGGGCTACTAGGAGCGGCGCCCACACCGCCTTGGCCCAGATGGCCAAGCTCGTGAGAATAGCCCAAGGGGCTAGGCTGCCCGTGCAAGACATCGTGGATAAAGTCGCCGGGGCGTTCACGTGGGTTGTGATGGCCGCGGCTGCGGCCACCTTCGCCGCGTGGTATTTGGCCGGCGCCGGCTTGGCGACGTCTTTGTTATTCGCCGTGGCCGTCCTAGTAGTCGCCTGCCCCTGCGCCCTCGGCTTGGCGACTCCTTTAGCGGTCGCCGTAGGCGTAGGCAAGGCCTCGGAGAAAGGCGTATTGATAAAGAGGCCTGAGGCGTTGCAGAAGCTCTTAAAGGCGCGGGTTATAGCGTTTGATAAAACGGGCACGTTGACCCTCGGGCGCCCCCGCGTGGCGGAGGTTATAGGCGGTGACGAGGTCCTAAGGCTCGCCGCCGTAGCCGAGTCTAAGTCGAACCACCCGTTGGGCAGGGCCTTGGTCGAGGAGGCCGTGCGAAGAGGGCTAAAGCTGGAGGAGCCCGAGTCCTTCGACTCATTCCCGGGCCAAGGCGTTGTGGCCCAGATAGGGGGCTCCGTAGTGGCGGTCGGCAACGAGAGGATAGTTGAAGGTATGGGCGCCCCCCTAGGCAAATACGGCGCAACCGCCGAGGGGCTGAGGCGCAGGGGCTATACGGTATCCTATGTGGTTAAGGACGGCGCCGTGGTGGGCCTAATCGCCTTCGGAGATACCGCTAGGCCAGGGGTGCCCGAGCTCATCAAGCGCCTCAAAGCCGCCGGGCTGGCCACGGCCATGTTGACCGGCGATGCGGCGCCCTCGGCGGAGGCCCTAGGCAAATCGCTGGGCATAGACGAGGTGCGCGCCGGCCTCACGCCTGAGGATAAGGCGAAGGCGGTAGAGGAGCTGAGAGAAAAATACGGCCCTGTGGCGTATGTCGGCGACGGCGTAAATGACGCCGTTGCCCTCTCCTCAGCGGACGTAGGCGTGGCCGTCGGCTCCGGCGCCGACATAGCTAAGGAGGCCGGCGACATAGTCCTATTAGGAGGCGGCGCCGAGAAGCTAGATGAAGTTATTAAAATAGCCAAGGCGATTTTAAATAATATAAAATTCAACCTAGTCTGGGCCTTCGCCTTCAACGCGGTGCTAATACCCATTGCGGCGGGCGCCCTGGTGAGCCTCGGCGTAATCCTTAAGCCAGAGCTCGCTGGGATCGCTATGGCTTTAAGTAGTGTGATTGTCACTTTAAACTCATTTAGATTAAGATATTCAAAATAAAAATTAAAAATATCATTAAAAATATTTCCTAATATAAATCTATGAAAAATCTTCACGATAAAAATTCTTTTTAAATAGAAGTTAATTCTGTCTCATGCCTCAGAAAAGGGTGCCTAAGGGCACTAAGACCTACGAAAATCTCAAGGTCGGCTTCCAGGGGGAGTCGATGGCGAATAGAAGATATCTGTACTACGCCAGGCTGGCCAGGGAACACGGGCTGAACGATATAGCGGAGGTCTTCGAGAAGACGGCCAACGCCGAGACGGGCCACGCCTTTGGCCACTTAATATTCCTAGGCGTCGACCCCGTGGCCGAGATAGAGATAAACGACATTGGCGATGCTCTGAGGGCCGCCATATACGGCGAGACCTATGAGTGGACGCAGATGTATCCAGGCTTCGCTAGAGTGGCTAGGGAGGAGGGCTTCAACGAGGTCGCCGAGTGGTTCGAGACGCTGGCCAAGATAGAGCGCTTCCACGCAGGCCGCTTCAACGAAGCGCTTGATAAGTACTTGAAGTCTAAGGGCGTGAAGACCGAGGTGGAGGACGAAGTCCTCGTGAGATGAGCGGCGTTGAGGGCGCCCGCGCCTTTTTAGCGGGATTAATTAAGGAGATTTTGCCCCCCTCTAAATATAAGGCCCTTAGGGGGAAGGTAGTGGAGGCCATCGCCGAATATAAACGGCCTAGATACGTCGATGTGGGCGAGAGGATCACGGTCTTATTCGAGGACGCCGCCACAGTCTGGTTCCAAATAGAGGAGTCGTTGCTGCTCGAGGGCGAGGAGGGCGAGGGGCCCATCGCCGACGCGATTAAGGCATATGGGCCTATCGTGCCTAGGGCTGGGGAGGTCTCCTTAACCCTTATGGTGAATCTATATAGCGATGAGGAGCTCAGGCGCGTTCTGCCGAAGTATAAAGGCGTAGAGGGCAGCGTCTACCTAATCGCCGAGGCCGAGGTCGCGGCGCGGCCTATATTCCCTGAGGACTACGGGCCAGGCGCCATGCCCCGTAGCATACATTACCTCAAGGCGCCGGCGCCGCCCGGCGACGAGTGGACGCTGGCGATAAGACACCCGGCGGCTGAAGTAAATATAAAATTATCTAGAGATTTAATAAGAATTATAAAAAATTCTTTTACAAAAGAATTTATTAATTGGTGATTATAATCTTCTTAAAATTTTAATTAACAAAAGTATTATGCCGATTATTATAGCTATCGTTGCCACGAGGCCGAAGATCCACCAAATGCCCCAGAGCCACCACGCCGGTTGCCAAGCCGCCCATCCCCCCGGCCCCCACCAAGGGCCGCCCATACATCCCCAGCCCCACATGCACGCCTCCGGCCGCCACTGTGCGGGCAGTAGTGCGAGCAATATACCGATTGTCGCGTCCATAGCCTCTTGGGGTTATAGACGTAAAAACTCTGCGTGAAACCTGCGCCTATCTGAGTTACAGCCAAGTGAAACCTCGCCGCTCCGCCCTAGGCGAGGGATATATAAGGCCGGGGCAGAAATAGCATATGCGCCTAGTTATATTGCTCTCCGACAACGACATCGCGAGGGCGTACCACGCCTTCGTCGTGGCGCTCTCGGCTAAGGCCATAGGCTACGAAGTCCATGTCTTCGTCAGCGGAATCGGCGTATTGGTGCTCCAAAAAAGGCCTAAGACCCGCCTCATAGGCCTGCCGTGGATAGCCCGGTGGTATATCGCGAGGCAGTTGAGGAAGATGGGCGTAAAGCCCCTCGAGGAGCTCGTGCAAGAGGCTCTTAAAGCCGGCGTTAAGATTTACGTAGATGAGCCAGCCGCTAAAATGCTGGGGGGCGAGCTGATACCTGGCGTCGAGGTTGCGGGCTCGCTCAGCTTCTTAGCCTTAGCGAAGGACGCCGACCTAGTGCTAACCCTCTAACGCCTTCCCGTCAGCGGGTTCCCGCCTAGGCTCGGCCTATCCGGCCTCTCCGGGAGGGCTGAAAACGCCGCCTATCTTAAGCTCTTTGCCCCTCGTTGCGGCGCAATGCGCAAAAGCCCTAGCGGCGCCTCACGACCGTCACCACGACGTCGCCCGCCTCATCAGCTATGGAGATAACGTCTAGGCCTATCATCTTAGCTATATTCGCCACGTCGTTTGCTATGTAGCGCCACTTGCTCCTTATGGCGGCGGCCTCGCCGACGCCCACCTCCTTTATCAGCCTCTCGAGGACTCTGCCCAGCTCGGGGCAAGGGGCGTCAACCCTATACGTCCTCACGAGTAGAACCCGAATACTCGTTATAATCCTTAAGGCGCCGCAATTTTTACATAGAGCTCTAAACTTGACATGTCCTTCTTCGGGCGGGAGCTGAGGATAGCGACGTTCGGCGAATCCCACGGCAAGGCCGTCGGCGTGGTGATCGACGGCGTTCCCGCCGGACTAGAGCTAGGAGAGGAGGACATCAGGCGCGAGCTGGACCGGCGCATGTTCTGCAACATCCCCGTCCTAAACCCCAGGTGCGAGCCGGAGGAGTTCGAGATACTCTCGGGCGTAAAGGACGGGAGAACTCAGGGAACCCCCATAGCTATAGTTCTGTGGAATAGGCGCGTTATCTCCAGCTACTACGACGAGCTCTGGCTCAAGCCCAGGCCCGGCCACGCCGATTTGGCCTACTATTTAAAATACGGCAAAAACTACGACCACAGGGGCGGCGGCAGAGCCTCTGGGCGCACCACGGCGGCTTTAGTGGCCGCGGGCGCCGTTGCTAAGAAGCTGCTCTCCACAATAGGCGTAGAGGTTGTGGGCCACATAGTGGAGCTCGGCGGAGTGGCGATCTCTAAGGACTACACCATAGACGACGTGAAGGCCTCTTGGTCCCGCCAACTGCCGGTCGTCGACGAGGGCGCGCTTCAGAAGATGCTGTCCGTGATAGTGGAGGTGGTGAAAGAGGGCGACTCAATAGGCGGCGCGGCCGAGGTGTGGGCGGTCGGCGTCCCCCCAGGGCTGGGCGAGCCCGTCTTCGACAAAATAAAGGCTGATTTAGCCAAGGCCGCGCTGTCTATACCCAGCGCTGTGGCCTTCGAGATGGGCATGGGCATAAGGCTCTCCAGGATGAAGGGTAGCGAGGCCAACGACCCCATAATCGTTAAGGGAAATCGCGTCGGCCTAGCGACTAATAAGATCGGCGGAGTCCTCGGCGGAATTTCTGTGGGCGAGCCCATATGGTTTAGGACCTACTTTAAGCCCACGCCCTCGGTGAGGAAGCCGCAACAGACCGTAGACTTGTCTACTATGTCTCAGACAGAGCTGGCCTTTAAGGGCAGATACGACGTGACGACGGTGCCCAAGGCCCTGGTCGCGTTGGAGGCCATGACGGCGTTGGTATTAGCCGACCACGCGCTTAGGGCGGGCCTCATAAGGCGCGATAAGCCCCTGGGCAACTCGATTTAGCCCGAGAGGTTGAGCAGGGCGGTCGGCCAGCTCTTGGCTATGGGCGAGAGGTCGTCTACGCAGCCGCCGAGGGCCTTAGCGGCCACTAAGGCCATTAGGCATATTCTGTGGTCGCCGTGGCATTTATACTCGGCGCCCTTATTCTTGGCGGGGCCTATTATCTTTAGAGCGCCATCCTCATACTCGGCCGAGGCCCCCGCCCTCCTCACGACGTCTATTATGGTCTCTATGCGGTTGGATTCCTTATACGCCAGGTGCTCCACGCCCCTTATTTTGCTCACGCCGGGGGTGAAAGACGCTAGGAGCGCCACCGGCGGCGCTAGGTCGGGCGCGTTGGCCAAGTCCACATCTACGGGGCCCTTCGGCGGCCCCTCAACCTCGACGAACCCCTCGCCGGCGCGGACGCCGACTCCGAACTCCTTTAATACGTCGAGTATCTCCTTATCTGGCCCCTCGGAGAGCCCCTCCACGACGGCTCTGCCGCCGGTGATAGAGGCGCCGACCATATAGAACGCGGATAGGGCGTAGTCCCCGGGCGTCTCGACGGAGCCGGGGCTCCTCAAAGGCCCCTCGACCGTTATCGCCTCGCCCACCTCGACCTCGGCGCCGAAGCGCCTCAAGACGTCCGCCGTGGCTTCGACGTATTGCCAAGACTTCCTCTCGCCCTTTACCCTAATGGCCCCGCCCCTCTCGGCGACGGCGGCCAGGAACATCAGCCCACTGATGTATTGAGAAGTTATGTGGCCCGGCACCTCCACGTCCACCTCGCCCAGCCTGCGCCCCGTTATTTTTACGAATCCCGGCCCTTGCTCCACCTCGGCGTATTTGCGCAAGGCCTCAACGAGCTCGGCGATAGGCCTCCTAGCGAGCGAGCCAGCCGCGTAGATCACCGTTTTGCCGGGTATTCCTGCGTAAAGCGCCGTCGCTATCCTATAGGTGAAGCCCGACTCGCCCACGTTGAACGCCCTCGCGGGGTCGGGGGCCCTCGGCCTAATGACGGCCTCCGCGCCCCTAAGCGATATCTCGGACAACGGAGCGGCGGCCCTCAACGCGGCGACCACGTCGTCGCTGTGCTCAAGCCCCCTCACTACGGTGGCGCCCTCGGCTATGGCTGAGGCGAAGATATAGCGCTGGGCCATGGGCTTAGAGGGCGGCGCCCTAAACCTACCGGATATAGGCGAGGGCTCTACGCAGTACACCGCAACCCCTCAAGGGCCTCCTCGACCTCCCTCACCGACACCTCCTCGAGGACCCACTTGCCCAAGCCGACCGGCATAGGCATCAACACGACGTCCCCCCTCCTCTTCTTGTCGAAGGCTACGAGCTTCTTCGCCTCGGCGACTTGGGCCTCAGTTAGGCAAGCCGAGGTGGGCAGCCCCAGCCTAGCCAGCAAGTCCTTCACAGCCCTAAGCCCCTCCCCGCTCATAAGGCCCCTCTCCGCCGCGATCTCCCCCTCGACGGCCATCCCCACGGCGACTGCCTCGCCGTGTAGCAGGCCGGAGATGCGCTCTATTGCGTGGCCCACCGTGTGGCCGAAGTTGAGGACCTGCCTAATCCCCCTCGTCTCGAACTCATCTATCTCCACCACCGACGCCTTTATAGAGGCGCCCCTATACACGGCCTGCTCTAGGGCCCCCTCATCCCTCCTTAAGAGCGCCTCGGCGTTTTCCGAGAGCCAGGAGAAGAAGCCTCTGTCTAACACAACGCCGTACTTCACGAGCTCTGCGAAGGCGGCCCTATAGACTCTGTCGGGCAGCCCGGCGGCGAAGCCTATATCGCATAGGACGGCCTCGGGCTGGTAGAACACTCCGACCAAGTTCTTGATGGGCCCCCAATCGACGGCCCCCTTGCCCCCTATGGCCGCGTCGACCATGGCCAAGAGCGTCGTGGGGACTAGGACTAGCCCTATCCCCCTCATATATGTGCCGGCGGCGAAGGTGGCCACGTCTAAGACGGCGCCGCCGCCTACGGCCACTAAGGCGCTCCCCCTGTCGACGCCCCTCTCGGACAAGAAGGCGTATATCTTGGTGAGGGTCTCGAGGCCCTTTACCTCCTCGCCGCCGCTTAACACGAGCGCCCCCTCGACGGCCACTCCGGCGCCCCCGTCCACGACGTAGACGGCCCGCCGGCCCGCCAGGTAGTCCTCCGGCCTAAGCCCCTTCCCCACTACGACCCTAGTTACGCCTCTGCTATGCCTATAGAAGAACTCCCTCATGATAAGGCGACGAGCTCCTCCGCGCGGGCCGCTATGTTCTCGGGCGTAAGGCCGAAGTACTCGTAGAGCTCGGCGGGGTTCTTGGCGGTTTTGCCGAAGCCCTTTACGCCCATTATGGCCATGGGCTTGGGCCCAATAGACGCGAGGGCCTCCGCTATGGCTGAGCCGAAGCCTCCGTAGACCATGTGCTCCTCCACCGTGACTATCCCCTTGACCTCCTTGGCGTAGCTAGAGAGCAACGAGAGGTCCAGCGGCTTGACCGTGGGGAAGTGCAAGACGGCGGCCGAAACGCCCTTCTCGCCCAATATTTTGGCCGCCTCCACTGCGAAGCCGAGCATTTGCCCCGTCGTTAAAATAGCTACGTCGCGGCCGTCTATTACGACGTAGCCCTTGCCCACCTCGAACATCTTGTAGAGCCCGCACGTCGCCGGTATGTGGAAGTCGCGGCCTACTCTGAGGTAGACGGGCCCCTTCACCTCCGCCGAGGCCAACACAGCCTTATAGGTCTCGCAGGAGTCGGCCGGCGCTATTACGGTGAAGTTGGGGAGGACTCGGAATATGGCTATATCCTCGAGGGCTTGGTGGGAGGGCCCGTCGTAGGTATCGCTGAAGCCCGCGTGCGTGCCTATGAGCCTGACCGGCAGAGCTAGGCGCGCGATGGAGTTCCTAATCACCTCGTAGGCCCTCTCCATAAAGGCCGCGAAGGTCAACGCGTACGGCATAAAGCCTGCCGCCGCCAAGCCAGCGGCTATGGCCGCCATGGCTTGCTCCGCTATGCCCACGTTGAAGAACCTCTCGGGGTGCCTCTCGGCGAAGAGCCTAGCCCTAGTGGTCTCGCCGGTGTCTGCGACCAGCACCACTACGTCGCTCCTCAAATCGCCTAAATCGGCCAGCGCCTTCCCGGCGGCCTCCCTAGGGGTGAGGTCCTCTACTGACATTTCAACCTGCTGGCCAAGGCCAGAGCCTCGTCCCTAGGTATCCTCTGCCTTATAGAGCCCTCGAGCTCCGGCACGCCCTTACCCCTCACCGTATTGGCCACTATGACGCTCGGCGCGCCTGAGGCCTCGGCTCTCTCCAAGGCCTCGGCTGCTTGTGCGTAGTCGTGGCCGTCTATCGTCTGGACGTAAAAGCCCAACGCCTTAAACCTCCCGGCTATGTCGCCCTTTCGGAGGACCTCCTCGGAGGGCCCATCCAGCTGTGCGCCGTTCAGGTCCACTATGGCGATTAAGTTTGAGAGCCTATACGAGGCCGCTACGGCGAAGGACTCCCAAGACAGCCCCTCGTCCAACTCGCCGTCGCCTGTTATCAAGTAGACTCTACCTTGCGCCCCCCTCAGCCTTAGGCCTAACGCGAGGCCGACGGCCATGCCTATGCCTAGGCCCAAGGAGCCCGAGTTCGAGACGTCGGTGAACGGCGTGTCGTCCTCCGGATGGTTCTGGAGCCTGCTGCCGAGCGAGCCGGTCTCCCTCAGCTCGTCTAAGTTGAGGTGGCCGAATACCGAGGCTAGGGCGTATATCGCATGCACCGCATGTCCCTTAGATAGGACGAGGTAGTTCCTCGTGGAGACGCCGTTGTGTGCGTTGAACTTAGCCCTCCCGCTACCGTAGATAACCGTTAAGATGTCTAGCACGGATAGGGAGGAGCCTATGTGTATCCCGGGGTCGTAGGCGGCCATTAAGAGCAGCCGGCGCCTGGCCTCACAGGCTATTTTGCTCAACTGCTCCACCCCGAGAACCCCGACGTGTACCCCGAAACTTCCATAGTGGCGCGCAACGGGAATATATTTAAGCTTTGAGCTCGAACTAGCTCTACTTTAGCTTCGCCAATAGATCTATCAACGCGTCCGCCACCGCTTGTTTTAGGGCCTGGGGGGACACCGCGCCGGACTCATAATCGGCCTTAAGCGCCTTCGCCTCCTCGTAGCGCCTGCCCCCCATCTCTAAGGGCCCGTGGTAGGGTATCAACAAATAGGCGGCCAGCTCGTAGACGGGGTTGAACTCAACCGACCTGGGCGGGCAGTAGGCGGCCCACACCTTCTTAGAGACGTCGTCGGGCGAATCCGTGACGTAGATGGCGCCCTCCGGCCGCGATTTAGACATCTTATATATGGCTAAGACCTCGTCGATCTCTCTACTAGTCCCCTCCATTCTGCCGACGCCGCTTAGCGAGGTGATGATGGGCGTGTGGATAGAGGTAGGCTTCTTCAGCCCAAGCTTCTCGGCCACATCTCTAGCCAACATGTGCGCCCTCCGTTGGTCCATGCCGCCGAGGGCTACGTCTACGTCTAGGTAGAATATATCGGCCACCTGCATGACTGGGTAGAGGAGCTTTGAGAAATCCACCTCGACCTCCTCCTGCCTACGGCCCATTATGGGCGTGGCCCTCCGCACGCGCGCGAGGGATGTGGCCTTGGCGGTCTTGACGACTATTTCCCAGTAGCGGGGGTCCGCCGCCAGCTCGGCGCCGTCTTTGAACTTGAAGTTGCCTATCTTGGAGGCGAAAGACCTAATGCTCTCGGCGTGGCGCCTGACCTCCTCTAAGCCCCCCTTATCGTTTATCCAAGCGTGCCAGACTGCCTCGAGGAGGACCACCTCGAAGCCGGCCTCGGCTAAGTCCTTGGCCTTATAGAGCCAGACCAGCCAACCCACGTGTATAGGCCATATGGGCTCGTAGCCCACATACGCCCTCCCCCCTAGCCTCTGCCTAAGCTCCTCCTCTGTGATTATCTCGGCCGCGTTTCTAGCCGCCAGCTCGTAGGCCATGGCCCACGCCCCAAGGGGGAATATATACTTAGGCTCCGCCAAGAAATATATAGGGGCCGCATCTCATCCATGCTTTACGAGTTCAAAGACGCCGAGAGGGCGAAGGAGGCGAAGGAGCTCGTGGAAAGGGAGGGCGTACCCGCTTGGTATATAGAGCTGTGGGGCCGCTATATAGTGGCGACCCCGCCCGGCGCTAAGCCCAAGGCCGCTGTAAAGGCCGATGTGGAGGTCGAGCTAAAGACCGAGTACCAGCTCGTGTCTAGGCAGTGGAAGAAGGACCCGACGCCTGTGAGGATAGGCGATAGGGAGGTTAAGGAGGGCAAGGTCTTCATAATAGCCGGCCCCTGCGCGGTCGAGAGCAGGGAGCAGATAATGACGGCGGCTAAGGCCGTGAAGGAGCTGGGGGCCCACGCCCTAAGGGGCGGCGCGTTTAAGCCCAGGACCAGCCCCTACACCTTCCAAGGCCTAGGCGAAGAGGGGCTGAAGCTACTCGCCGAGGCCAGGGCCGAGACGGGGCTGCCGGTGGTGACCGAAGTAATGGACGCAGCGGATATACCCCTAGTGGCTAAATACGCGGACGCGCTCCAGATAGGCGCGCGCAATATGCAGAACTTCGCGTTGCTAAAGAAGCTGGGCAAGGCCGGCAGGCCCGTTCTGCTCAAGCGCGGCTTGGGGAACACCGTGGAGGAGTGGCTACTCGCTGCCGAGTACGTGGCCCTGCACGGAAACGGCGACGTAGTCCTAGTCGAGAGAGGCATAAGGACCTTCGATAGAACCCTCCGCTTCACGCTCGACGTCGGCGCAATAGCGTATGCCAAACAACACACGCATCTCCCCGTTATAGGCGACCCCAGCCACCCCGCCGGCGACCGCCGCTTCGTAATACCGTTGGCGCTGGCGATACTCGCGGCGGGCGCAGACGGCTTAATAGTTGAAGTACATCCAGATCCCCCGAGGGCCCTCAGCGATGCGGCCCAACAGCTCACCTTCGAACAATTCGCAGAGCTGGTGGAAAAGGCGCGGGCCCTCGCGCGGGCCCTAGGCAAGGAGTAGCGGCCTGCCCAATAACGGCCCCCGGCTAGGAGGCGCAGGTCCCCGCGCCGCGGCTAACCTCCGCCGAAACGAAATAAGGTCGTCTCTAAAAAGTCAGTTATCAGGAGGCGGTCATAAATTCCCGGCGGCACACATCATCACAACAAAATAAATCCTGGAGTTAAAGGATGCGATCCGCCATTAATCTATAGAAGTCTATCACGGACTTGCCGTCCTTCTCTATGGGCTGAAGCGCCGGCGGGAACTTCAAGTAGTTGGGGTCATACATCTGCGCATACCTCTCCTCAAAGGTCGGCACGAGCTCGTTCTTGTAGAATATGCCGAGCGGGAGCCTTTCGATCTCCAGCATTTTCTCAATGGCCCTACGCCGCTTCTCGTAGTCCTCCTTTTCGTCGTGCACTACGGGGTCCCACGTGGGGTCGGCCTCCTCTAGCTTATAGACTCTCTTCTCGTACCACTCCCTCGTCATTATGTTGTTGTAGGTTACGCAGGGCGATAGCACTTGCACCAGCGCGGAGCCCTTGTGGAGCATGGCTTCCTTTATCAGCTTAGCCGTATATCTGATGTCGTAGCTATAGGAGCGGGCTATGAACGTGAATCCGGACGCCAACGCGACCAGCAACGGGTTTAAGTCGGCTTGCGGATTGGGCTTATTCAACGCCTTGGGCTGTAGGCCCAGCGGCAACGTCGGGCCGGCCTGGCCCCTGGTGAGGCCGTAGACCGCGTTGTCCATGAGGACCACCGTGAAGTCCACGTTGCGCCTACCGGCGCCTAGTATGTGGTTTCCGCCTATGGCGAAGAGGTCGCCGTCCCCGCCGACGACCATCACCTCTAGGTTGGGGTTGGCGAGCTTCAGCCCCAGCGCGAAGGGCACGGCGCGGCCGTGGATGGTGTGGGCCGACACAGTGCGCACGTAGTGGGGCAGGCGCGAGCTACAGCCTATGCCCGAGACCAAGACGGTCCTCGACGGCTCCATGTTCAGCTCCGCGAATACTTGCAACAGCGCCTGGAGTATGCCGAAGTGGCCACAGCCGGGGCACCACTCGGGCGGCTTAGTCCACTTGTAGTCCTGCGGCGTCCTCTTGAGCTCTACTTTTACGACGGTCATAGGTCCCAATCCAGCTCTATCCTCTTCTCGCCGGCCTTAAACCTCTTAAACGCCTCCACAACCTCATCGGCTGTGACGGGCCTCCCGTTGTATTTAACGGCCACCGCGTCGGCCTCGATGCCCGTGTACATACGCACCAGCAACGCGCTCTGGCCCATGTAATTGCCCTCTATGAAGAGCGTCTTTTTGCCCGCCAAATACCTCTTCACCTCCTCGGCCGGGAACGGCGCCAGTAGCCTGAGCTGGAGGAACCCAACGCCCGGCAGCTCCTCAAGCGCCGCCAATATCTGCGGCTTTGTGGTGCCCCACGACACTATGGCGACCTCTGCGTCCCGCGGCCCGTACCACCTCACCTTGTCCTCCTCGGGGATCTCCTTGAGCATTAGGTCTATCTTCCTCATGCGTTTATCGTACATCTTCTTGACCATTTCGGCGTCCTCGTCGGGGTCGCCCTCGGGGTCGTGCTCCAGCGAGACCACGTGGTACACGGCCTTAGAGACGCCGGGGAGTAGCCTGACGGGGAGCCCGTCCTCGGTAAGCTCGTACCTATTGGCGTTCTTCTCCTCTTGGAACACCACGGGCCTCGGCCTCTCTATGCGGACCGAATAGGGGTCTGGGAGAGGCATCATCACGAACGTGTTCGACAAATCCTTATCGACGAGGTGTATGACGGGCACCTGGTATTTATCGGCCCAGTTGGCGGTCTTAATCGCGTCGTAGAAGGCCTCCTCTATATCGCCTGAGGCTAAGACTATCTTGGGGAATTCGCCGTGGCCTATAAATAAGGAGTAGAATAGGTCTTGTTGGGCCGTCCTAGTGGCCAAGCCCGTCGAGGGGCCGGCCCTAGCCCATATAGTCAACACGACGCCGAGCTCGGCCATGCCCAACATAGAGATCGTCTCGGCCATTAGGCTTAGGCCCGGCCCAGAGGTCGCGGTGGCTGCCCGAGCCCCCGCCATGGCGGCGCCCGCGGCGGCCGCTATGGAGGCGAGCTCGTCCTCCATCTGTATCACTATGCCGCCTATTCTCTCACTGGCTTTAAGCTCCTCAGTGACGGGGAGCGCGGGGATAGGGCAATTTCCTCTCGGCGAACATGGGGTCGTCCGTCGACGGCGTGATGGGGTAGAAGCTGACGAACCTCACGCCGCCCATTATCTTGCCGGCGCCCACAGCCTCATTTCCATTCCAGTAGATCCTCTTGCCGCTGACCTCCCTAGGCTTAAGCTCTATGATCCTCTCAGCGATAAGCTTGCTGGCCTCGGCGGCCACCAGCTTGTTCTGCTCTATGACCTCCCTCTTTCTGCCCAGCGCGAAGGCCACGCCCTTCTCTACGTACTCGGGCGGTAGCCCTAGGAGCGAGGTCCCCAGCGCCACCACAAGCGTGTTTAGGAACCTCGACAACATAACCGGCGATGTGACGCCGATCTTCCTCCCTATCTCGAGGAGCGTTTTGTTGAACGGAAAGCCTAAGGTCCTCACGCCCTGCGACCTCATATACTCTACAGCGCTTTTAACAGTCGGCTCGAGGCCTCTCTCCTTGAAGAACTTCTCCAGCCTCTCCACGGCCGTCCTAGACATCATCGTGAAGGAGTCCAAGCTCTTGGGCTCCTCCTCTACGTTATATATGGCGACGCCGCCGGGCTCCACGTGGAATATATGCTCCATAACCGAGTGGCCGTCCATGAGCAGGGCCAGCTTTACCCTTTTGTTTATCCCGCCTGGGGGCCACCTATCCCCTATCTTACCCACGAAGTAGCTGTGTCGGCCTCCCGCTATATTCGACCAGAACTCTCTTCGGCCGTAGATATAATATCCGGCGGATCCTACGGCGTAGATAAACATAATAGAGGCCGTCTCGACGCCCTTGCCTTGCGGCCCGCCGATTAAAAAGCTGACCTCTACCATTGAGTTTTTATTAATATGAATATTTATATTTTTCCACATATATAGATATAGAGGAATTTTTTCTTAAGCAGATAATAATTTATATTTATTTAGAGGATAGCTATTATCTATTACAATATAAGAATTATAATTTTTGATATATATTGATAACAAGTTTATACAGCGAACTTCCCTCTAAGGTTTCGACATTATACGAAAGACCTGCCTCCTTGGCGGCGGCCTCAACATCGCCTTTATATAACACGTATAGCCTCCCTAGGCTCGGCGAGAGGCCTGCGAGGAGGGCCAGCTCCTCTGCGGCCTCGGCCTCGACTATAGAGGCCTCGTACCCGACTAGCTCGGGGGCGAAGGAGAGGCCGAACCGCACGGCCTCAATAAGCCCCTGGAGTCCTCTGGACCGTTTCACTAAGACCCAGCCCTGCCTCGCCTCGGCCGGAGGCTCGTCGAAGTAGATGTAGAGGAGGGAGCGCGCGTCGCCGGCTAGGCGTAGCGCTAATCGTCTATCCTTGAGGGCGAATAAGTATAGCTTACCCGCGGCGCCGTTCTGCGCCATATAGTAGCCGAGCTATATAAATAAACTGGTTAGCTACGCCATGGCCACAAGCTTTGAGCCCCGCAAAGCCTATTTCGTAGACGGCGTATGTATTCCGTCGAGGGCGGGGCCCGGCCTATACGACCTCTGCGGCCGCGGGAGGCTCCGCGTAGTCGTCGACGGCGACGCGGCCTCCGGGGCCTTGGGCGTGTGGATAGACGCGGGCTCCGAGCTGGCCGAGTGGCCCCTAGATATAGCCCTCGGGGTAGACGCCTTGGAGTTCGTCGCGGCGACCAACGCCGGTATATACGACGCCGCGTGGACCTGCAACGACGCCTACTTAGGCAGGGGGAGGCCTGAGGACTGCGCATCGGCGCCCTCTAATTACCCCAAGAGGCCCTCCGCCGAGCTGGAGGTCGAGAAGTGGTGGCTCCAGCCGTGGCTTACGCCGTATTTCAGCTCGGACTTCAAGGAGCCGCTCCCCTTCACGGCCGCCCTGCTCGCCTCGCTTAGGGCCGGGGGCTACTTAGCGCTGTATACGGCCTCGGGGGGCGACGCATCTGCCTATATCTGGGAGGGGTGGACCCTTAAGGTATACGCCGGAAGGCCCTCCAAGCGGTTTAGGTCTTGGGTCTTGGCCTACGGCCTCTCCGCCGATCCCTACGAGGCGGTTAGGCGGGCGGCCTCCGCGCTCGCGGCCCACGCAAACCTCAAGCTGAGGCGGGATAAGCCGAGGCCGCCCTTCGCCGACTACTTGGGCTGGTGTAGCTGGAACGCGTTTTTGACGGAGGTCGACGAGAGGGGCGTAGTCGAGGTCGTCAGGGGGCTTAGGGGGCGGGGCCTGCCCATTACGTGGGCCTTGATAGACGACGGGTGGCAACAAGAGGAAAGAGTCCAGCTACCCTGCTGTCTCAATAGGGTTTTGAAGTCGCTTAAGCCCGACCCCGCCAAATTCCCCGGCGGCCTCTCCTCGGCCGCCTCGTCGCTTAAGTCGCTGGGGGTTAGGTGGGTGGGGCTGTGGCATACGCTGAATATACACTGGGGCGGGTACGGGCGCGAGGTGGAGGAGGAGCTTGGGGTCCCCGGCATAGAATACGCCGGCAATAGGGCGCCGCCCGCGTCCTACCCCGAGTCCTTGGCGCTTTATAAGGCCTTCTTCAAGCGCGTGGCGGGCGAGGGGGTGGACTTCGTCAAGGTCGACAACCAATGCTCCTCGAGGCTTATGGCTAAATACGCGGGCGAATACGTGGGCAGGGCCGCGGCCGCCGTTCAGACGGGCCTCCAGCTGGCCGCGCAGGAGTCCGGGCTAGAGGTGTTGAACTGCATGTCTATGAACCCCGAGAACTACAGCAACTACTTCCACAGCAACTTGATGAGGGCCTCGAACGACTATATCCCCTATTGGCGCGAGGGCGCTAGGCTACACGCGCTCTCTAACGCCTACAATTCGCTCTTCGTGTCGGAGCTCGCGTGGCCCGACTTCGACATGTTCTCCAGCTACGACCCCTACGCGAAGCTCCACTTAGTGCTCAGGGTATTCAGCGGCGGCCCCATATATATCACTGATAGAGACCCCGCCAAGGCCAACGTGGAGTTGCTCCGCATGGCCGTCCTCCCCAGCGGGGAGACCGTCAAGGTGGACCAGCCCGCCGTGCCTACGCGGGACATACTCTTCAGAAGCCCGTATAAGGGCGAGGCGCTCCTAAAGCTGGCCTCAACCGTTAGGGGGAAGCCGGCGGTGGCCCTATGCAATATAGCCGAGAGGAGGCTGGCCGAGAGGCTTAGGCTTGAGTCGCTCCCCTACGAAGTGGCCGGAGACTACGTGTACTATAAGGTGTTCGCCAGAGAGGGCGGGCGCGGCGCCGTCGAGGTGGAGCTGGAGCCGCTGGACTGCGAGGTGGTGGTCCTCTCGCCGCCCGGCCTAGTGGGCCTGGCCGAATATATCTTGCCGCCCTACCCCGTGGTCGACGGGAGGCCCATCGCGCCGGGGACCCCTGTCGTGATCCAGTAATGGCGCTGGGGGCGCGGCTAATCGAGGCGTTGGGAGGGCCGCCATGCCGAACGCCTAGAAAGTGCAGGGGGTGGGAGACCCAATGCGCCGCCGTCTACTACCTACTGGGCAAGGCCAAGTTGTGTAAGGCCGACTGCGGAATAGCCGCGTTGCCCAAAAGCGCGATGTGCGGCGAGGAGGTGAGGCCCGACATCCCCCTACCCGAGGAGCCCAAGATATACATAGACCTAGGCCTCTGGGATATACACACCGAGGCCGAGAAGAACGAGCTTGTGGAGCAGGTAGTCGCCTCGATAGCAGTAGTTAGGCGGCATCTATTCGACAGCAACCTAGTCTTGGCGAGGACCCCCGCCGAGTTCTTGGAGAAGTTCAACAAAATGGCTAAGGGGATGAGGCACGCGGCAGCGATCTCGAGGGAGCCCCCGCCCCCTACCGCCGTTGTGTTGGACCCGGAGGGCCCTCTGAGCTTGACTGAGGACGTGGTTAGGGCAGAGCCGGCCTTCATCGTAGGCGGCGTGGTGGATAAGGAGAGGATATATAAGGGGGCTACCTCGCGGCTGGCGGCCTCCATAGGCGCGTCGAAGAGGTACCGCATAGAGCTGAGAGGCTCGACCGTGGGCGTCCCGGATAGGATAAACAAGGTTATAGAGATCCTCCTAGCCGTGAGGTTCGGGGCATCGCTGGAGGAGGCCATAATTGCTGCACAAGCCAAGAGGGACAAGCTCTATAGGCTCATCGCGGAGCTCCAGAGGATGGCAAAGGGCGGCAAAGCCCCCAGGGCCCCCGCCGAGGCCGTAGCGAGGTGGCTAAGGGCAGAGGGATTGTTGGAGATGGCCGCGAAAAAGGCGCACATAGCTTTGGAGTAGGCGCGCTATTGTGGGGGCGGGGGCAACTTGGCGGAGAAGAACGCCACGGCCGCCAGAATCCAAGATACGAATAGTAGGATTAAGCCCACAAGCACTATCGTCAATACGGCGCCCCAGAAGTAGAGAGTGCCCGCCGTGTTGAAGAGCCCCTCGCCAGTCCTCTGCGCGAGCGCCGCGTATACCCGCCTCAGCCTAGAGGCGGCTAATATGA
>JZWT01000010.1 GCA_000960885.1 Thermoproteus sp. AZ2
CGTTTATACTCTACATCGTGGCCTTTATGTTGTCTCTCGCGTCTTATGTCCTTTCTATGATTGGGATTATCGGCGGCGTGGTGGCCCTTGTCGAGTATATAATCGAGATGTTGGCCTATAGGGACGCGTCCGCCGCTCCTCCGCCGACATCGCTGGGACAGCCATCTACGCCCGGCACCTAGCTCGCTGTGTCCGACGACATAATAGCTCGTTTAAGCGAGGTGGAGAAGAAGATCTTGGCACATATCTACGCCTATGGCCCCGATACCCCCTGGCTCATGGCTAGGCGCCTCTTGGGCGCCGCCGGCTGGAGGCCCGTTGTTCCGGAGGAGGAGGTGGAGGCGGCTTGCCGCAGGCTTGAGGAGATGGGGCTTTTGAGGCGCCACCTAGGCCCTCTTAAGGGCAAGGTGACCAGCTCTATTAAGCCCTGGCTCAAGGTTAAACAGAGAAACCCGGAGCGCAAGGGCCCTGGCATATATTTCGAGCTCACTAAGCAGGGCCGCCGCGTCGCCGGCCTGCTATATAAGCAGTACTTCCGCTCAGCTAAGGATTAGGCGCAACAGCGCCATCCTAAGCGGCACTCCGTAGGCCGCCTGTCTGAAATACCGCGCGTGTTTCGTCTCGTCCACCGATACGTCTAGCTCGTCTACGCGGGGCAGCGGGTGTAGGACTATTAAGTCGTCCTTCGCCCCTCTGAGCGACTCAGCCGTGAGCTTGTAGGCGCCCCTCACCCTCTCGTACTCTAGAGGGTCGAGGAACCTCTCCTTCTGGATCCTGACCACGTAGAGCACGTCCAGCTCCCCCAATACCTCATCTAGCCTCGACCTAAGCCTATACCTCAGCCCCCGAGCCGACACGTAGTCGAGGGTCTCCTGCCTAGGCCTTAGGAACTCCGGCGATATGAGCTCCACCTCTACGTCGAATAGCGCAAGGCCCTCCAACAAGGAGTTTATCGTCCGCGCGTATTTTAAATCCCCCATGAGGCCTATCCTCAGCCCGTCTATTCTGCCCTTCTCGCGCCAAATGGTGTATAGGTCTAACATGGCTTGTGTTGGGTGGTTGAAGGAGCCGTCGCCGGCGTTTATCACGGGCGACTCGGCCACCTCGGCCGCGAACTTGGCGGCGCCCTCGAGCCGGTGCCTCACGACTATGGCGTCGGCGTACGCGTCCAACATCCTGATCGTGTCGGCGAAGGTCTCGCCTTTCTCCACGCTGGTCCCCTCGGGCCCCGAGAAGCCTATCACCTCGCCGCCCAGCCTCTTCATGGCGGCCTCGAAGGACAGCCTAGTCCGGGTCGACGGCTCGAAGAAGGCGACGGCCAAGATCTTGCCTCTAAGTAAATCCAGCCCCCTCTTGGCGTATTTCTCCATTTCGTGCGCCAGCTCGAATAAGGCCTCGAGGTCCTTCCTCTCGAAGTCCCTCATAGATATTACGTCTCGCCCCCTCCAGGACACGGGCGTAATTCTCATATAATTAAAATATTGGCCCTCCCCATGCGGCCGGTTATAGCAGCGCTAGACGTTGGGCTAAAGGAGGCGCTTCGAGTCGCCGGCTCTTTAAGGGGCGAGGCGGCCGGCTTTAAGGTCGGCTGGGACCTAGTGCTTGAGTCGGGCCTAGACGCCGTTAGGGCGGTCGCGAGGCTCGGCCCCACTATCGTCGACCTCAAGCTGGGGGACGTCCCCCACATAGTATCCCGCGTTATCGAGAAGCTCACGTCGGCGGGCGCGTGCTGCGTGATAGCCCACGGCGTTATTAGGCCGAGCCTAAAGCCCGACGAGCGGATATATCTATTGGTCAAGATGAGCGCGCCGTCGCTTTACGACCGCGTTTGGCGCGATTTACTCGCCGAGGCCTCGGGCTTTAGAGGCGTGGTCCTCCCGGCCAATGAGCCGGAGGTAATCGCTGAGGCTAGATCCCGCCTGGGCTGCGGCCTCAGAATAATTTCGCCAGGCGTAGGGCCCCAGGGCGGCAGGCCGGGGGACGCCTTAAGGGCCGGCGCCGACTTCGAGATCGTGGGCCGGTACTTGCTCGAGGACCCCCGCCGAGTTGAGGAGTGGCCCTCCGCCCCCTCTAAGTGCGGCCTCCCCGGGCCTTAAACTTTATAAATAGGCTGGGAGATGCGACGTGTCTAAGGAGTCCTTATTGGTGCAAAAAATTCGGCACGGCACAGTGATTGACCACATACCGGCCGGCCGCGCGCTTATGGTCCTACGCATATTGGGCATAACGGGCAGGGAGGGGACCAGAGTGGCGTTGGTTATGAACGTGGACTCTAAAAAGCTGGGCAAAAAAGACATAGTGAAGATAGAGGGGCGGGAGCTCACGCCCGACGAGGTCGACGTCATATCCGCCGTGGCGCCCACGGCCACCATAAATATAGTGAGGGACTACGAGGTGGTGGCCAAATACAAGGTGAAGCCCCCCGAGGTCATAAGAGGGCGGTTTAAGTGCAGAAACCCCAATTGTATAACTAACCAGCATAGGGAGCCCGCCAAGCCGGCGTTCGTCCTAGTCAAGAAAGAGCCGCCGACGTTCTCTTGTTGGTACTGCGGCAGATACCACACCTTAGAGGAGTTGATATGATCCAGGAATTCGTAGCCAAGGAGATTATTAAATTCGGCGAGTTTAAGCTCTCCAGCGGCGCCAAGAGCCCCTACTACGTAGATATGAGGGCCGTCTTGGCCTACCCAGACCTCCTGCGTTGGGTAATAGCCAAATACGCCGAGTTGCTCAAGGCCATAGACTTCGACATAGTCGTCGGAGTCGCCACCGGCGGGATACCCTACGCGGCAATACTCGGCTTCTCCTTTTTCAAGCCCATAGCCTACGTCAGAGAGGAGGCTAAGTGGTATGGCACTAGGAAGGCCATCGAGGGGGCTATGTGGCAGGGCGCTAGGGCCGTCGTAATAGACGACGTGGTGACCACCGGCGAGTCGATAATAAGCGCAATAAGGAAGGTGAAGGAGGCCGGAGGAAACGTAGAGGCTGCCGTGGTGTTCCTAGACAGGCAACAATGCGGCGCAGCTAGAATAGAAAGGGAGACGGGGGTGCCCGTGAAGGCAGCCTATAAGATACTAGACCTACTAAAAGAGATAAGGGATCTAATAGGCCCTGCGAGGTATTTAGAGGTGTACAACTACGTCACGAGCTTTAAGTGCTGACGCGCTGGATGAGGATAGAGCTACCGCCGGAGGTCACGAGGAGGCTGGGGCACCTCCTCTTCTCCATCCCGTTGCCGCCCTGTAGGCCGCGTACCACTTGGCGCATAGGCCCGGCCGAGACCTACGGCCCCGTGGGGGTCGCCGCGGGGCTCGACAAAGAGGGTCTATACACGCGCTTCCTCTCGAGCTTCTGCCCTGGCTTCATCGTGGTGGGCTCCACTACGCCTAGGCGTAGGCGAGGCAATAAGCCGCCGTTGACGGCTAGGCTGAGGCCCCTCTCCTTCGTCAACGCGATGGGGCTCCCGAGCCCCGGCCTTCCGGCTGTGTTGGCCAGGATCAGCGACGTTGATTACCCCCTATTCATAAGCTTGGCCGGATTTTCGCCGCAGGATTTCGAGATACAGCTGGAGCACCTAGGGCGCTACGCCGGCCCCAACATACGCGCCGTCGAGATAAATCTATCGTCGCCGACTTATAAGGGGCTGTGGGATAGGGGCTGGGATCTAGAGTCTAAGCTCCCCCTCTTCCTAAAGGTGGGCCCCACGGCGGATTTACGGCTATACTTCGACTTAGCTAAGAGACGGGGCTACGGCTTGGTCTTGACGAACACCCTGCCCGTAGAGGACAAGAGGCTGGGCGCCGGCAGAGGGGGGCTGAGCGGCCTACTGCTCTACCCAGTCCTGCTCAAGATGCTCGAGAAGGCCAGGGAGCGTGTAGGGCGCGACGTGCCCATAATAGCCGTGGGGGGAGTAATGAGCTGCGCGCAGGCGAGGGAGGTCCTCAAGCTGGCCGATGGGATAGAGGTCTTGACGGGGGTGCTCTATTACGGCCCGCTCCTCCTCAAGGTCCTCAACGGTTGCTCGGCGCACCGACCTCCTCCACATACTTCCGCTTAATATACGCGATTACCTCCGGTATGTTTATGCCCATGGGGCACACCTCTCTGCAGTTGCCGGCGTGTAGGCACTTAACCGATGAGGGCCCCGCGGCGGCTACGCCCCTTGTAACGGCTAGCCACATAACGCCGGCGGGCCCCACGTAAGGCGGCTCCCCGAATTCACGGCCGATCGCCCTATACGTCGGGCATACGAATCCGCAGCGCAGGCAACGGATGCAGAGGAGCGCCTCCCTCAGAGCCGGGTCCTTGGCCGCCGCCCTGCGCCCGTTGTCGACTAGGACTAGGTGGAACTCCCTAGGCCCTTGGGCTGGGCGAACTCTCACGAGCTCTATATCGGCGGTCGACGAAGGCCCTGCGGAGACCTCGACATATGTGGGCGGATATAGGCCGTGGTAGGCCGCCTGGACCAACGCGAGCTCCAACGCGTCTAGGAGCGTGGGGACTATCTTCTCGACGCCGGCTATAGCTATATACACGGGCGGGAAGACCGTGGCCTTTCTGATATTCCCCTCGTTTTCGACGTTTACGACCGCGCCGGTATCCGCGGCGACCGCGTTGGCGCCTGTTATGCCCACGTCGGCTTTGGCGAACTTAGCCCTCAGGAATTCGCCGGCTGCTGTGGCCAGCGCGGCCGGGTCGTCTCCTACGTCTATCCCCAGCCTCTCCTTAAAGAGCTTGGCCACGTCGCCTCTGCTTAAATGGAGGGCCGGCGCTATCATGTGGGACGGCTTATCGCCGCCTATTTGGACTATGAATTCGCCCAGATCTGTCTCCCACACCTCGTTGCCGAGCTTCTGTAGATGCTCCCGCAACCCTACCTCTAATGCCGTGTTGGACTTCCCGAGGACGACCACTTTGCCGCTTCCGACTATCCTTCCTATAATTTCCCTCGCCGTCTCGCCGTCCTCGGCCAAATAGGCCTTGCCGCCCACCCTCTCGACCGATTTCACGGCCTCCTCGATGTAATAATCGAGGTTGTTTATTACCTCGAGCTTGACCTCCCTAAGCCTCTTCGCGAGTTGCTCTAAGTAGCTATGTCTGCTTAGCGCCTCGTCGATGCGCCTCAGTGCGGCATCGGAGGCCTTAGCGAAGAGCTCTTGCCACATCAGAATACCTTATCGGGGTTGAGTATTCCGCGGGGGTCGAAGATCGATTTCAGCTCCCTCATGTACTTCAACGCCAGCGGGTCTAGCTCCAGCTTTAGCAAGTCGCGCTTCAAGGTGCCTATGCCGTGCTCCGCGCTCACGCTGCCGCCCAGCTCCACGGCTATTTTGCCGAGCCCCTCTATAAATTCCCTAGCCTTCTTCGCGCCCTCAGGATCGCCCCTCCTAAACCACGTCGTTGGGTGTAAATTCCCGTCGCCTACATGGCCCCCGAGCGATAGCGGTACGCCCAACCTCTCGGCGAGGTTCACGACGCGGGAGGCGGCCTCGGGCAACTTAGAGACTGGCACCACTATGTCCTCTATAACTAAGACCCCCTCGTCGCCCAACTGCTTTTGCATAATGGCCACTTGGGCCGCGAAGAGCCTCCGCCTGGGCTCTAGGAGCTCCATGGCTTGCTCCCAGCCGACCGCCTCCTCAGAGATACGCCCGCCAATAATTCCCTTGAGCTTAGATAAGACCGCCTCCTCTGCGCCCTTATTGGTGTCTACTCCTAAGAAGAGCGTGTAGCTCGCCTCGAGGCCGACGGCCTCAGACTCGGCGGGGCCTAGGAACTCGGCGAAGAGGGGCCATATCCTATTAGCCCTAATCTTCACCACGTCCTTCACCAACGCGCCTAGGTCGTCGTAGCGGGCTAACAGCGCGGCCGCCGACTCGGGGAGGGGGGCTACGCGCAAGACGGCCTCCGTCACTAGTCCTAGAGTCCCCTCGCTGCCCACAAATAGGCGGACTAGGTCGTAGCCGTTCCTGCACTTGAGGGTTCTACACCCCAGCCTCAACAAATCGCCGCGCCCGGTCACGGCGTTGAGGCCCAGCACCCAATCCCGCATAGTGCCGTACTTGGCGCCCCTCATGCCGCCCGCGCCGTTTGCCACAGCGCCGCCCACCGTGGCCGATCTGACGGAGCCCGGGTCGACGGGGAAGAAGACCCCGTATCTGGCCAACTCTATGTTCAACTCCTCTAGCCTAACGCCGGGCTGGACGACGACGTATGAGTCCGTCGGGTTCACCTCGAGCACCTTGTTCATCTTCTCGAAGCTCGCTATTATGCCCGGCCTCGTCAAGACGGTGTTGCCGGAGAGGCTCGTCGCAGAGCCCTGCGCGAATATGGGCGTCCCCGACTCGTAGGCCCACTTCACCAACCACACCACCTCCTCCTCCGAGACCGGGTATACAAGCCCTAGAGGTCTCGCCGAGGGGACCTCGAAGGAGGCCTCCCTGGAGTAAAGCGAGAGGACGGCCTCGTCGTCGATGAAGCGGTCGCCGAATTTCCTCCTCAGCTCTTTCACGGCCCCAACGGCGCCCTATTTAATATTCTTTCGGCTTAATTAGAGCCCCCGCGATTACTAGCAACGCGCTCGCGATCATGACGGTCGAGCCCGCCGAGACTAAACGCGGCGGCTCTGCGCCCTGGACTAATAACAATGAGGCTAAGGAGCCGAGCGGGGCTATGGCGCGTTTATATTCCAGCCGAAGGAGACGGTTGTCCAGCGGACCTCCGCCGGGAAAAGCGTGGTGAAGTAGAGGGTTTGAGGGGCCGCCGCCAGGCCGAAGAAGACGCCCATGAGGAAGGAGAAGGCGGTAGCTGAGGGGCTTAAGCTGAAGGCTGTAGCTGTCGCCAAAGGTGATAATGCGGCCAGCGCGGCTGAGGGCAAAATAAAGGCTAGCCTATAGCCTAATGCTGAGACTAGGAAGCCGCTGATGAGCTCGCCCACCACAGCCCCGAGGCCTCCGTACATGCTCAGCTCAAAGGCTAGGCTCTTGGCGGCGTCTGCGTTGAGGCCTAGCTTAGGCGCCACCACGTCGGGCATAATATATGTCCAGTAGCCGGAGCCCCCGTAGAAGAAGAACGTAAGGCCTAGGTTTATTGCGAACAACACGGCCAAGTTGTGCAGGTATTTGCGTAGAGCCGCTATCGGCGCCTTGGGCGCCTTTGCCCGCGCCCTCAGCCATTCGGGGGATTCGGCGCCGCCGAGCCTTATGGCTAAGGCTATTAATGCAGGCGCGACCCCCAATATATAGAGCACACGCCAGCCAATTATGTCGAAGGACTTGCCGAAGAGATCGCTGGCCCACAACGCGGCCCCCGACGCGAGGAAGACGGCCCACGAGAGACCCGAGTACATCAGCCCGTTCACGTAGGGCCGCCACCGCTGCGGAGTCAGCTCCAGAGCCCACGTTGCGCCGCCCCCGGCCTCTCCCCCTATGCCCAGCCCCTGTATAACCCTCAATGCGTATAGGGCTATAGGCGCAGCTACCCCTATGGCTGAGTAGGTGGGCAGAAGGCCTATGGCGAGGCCCGCGAGCCCTACCGCCGCAGAGTCCAGTATTGTCGCGGCCCTTCTCCCGAACTTATCGCCTATGTGGCCGAAGATCACAGCGCCTGCGGGCCTAGCTATGTAGGTGGCGGCGAAGGCGCCCCAAGTAGCCACGGCGGCGACTAGGCCGCTCTCCTCGGGGAAGAAGAGGGCCTTTAATATCGACGAGAGCGTGGGGAAGAGTATTATGTCGTAGTACTCGAGGCCCCAAATCAACATAGTCGAGACGGCGGCCATTAAATATTGCTTAGGGCCCACCTCGGCCATATCAAAACTTAATTATGAATTAAAATTATGGCGCCCCCTATGTTGAGGGAAGGCGACGTGGTCGTGTTCGCGGGCGACAGCATAACAGAATACGGGAGGGCGCCCGTGTCGGGGAGATCGGGGGAGGTCCCTCTGGGCACTGGGTACGTCTATTACGTGGATAAGCTGATAAAGGCCTTGGCGCCGGGCCTTAAGGTTAGGATCATCAACGCAGGCATCAGCGGGAACACCGTTTTCGATCTATTGGTTAGGTGGGACGACGACGTATTAGCCTATAGGCCCTCCCTCGTGTCGTTGCTCATAGGCGTCAACGACGCCCATAGGTTCCTCAGCGGACAGACAGAGTATTCGCCGCAGGAGTTCGAGAGGGCGTATAGATCGCTTGTCGAAAAGACGTTGGCCTCGGAGGCAAAAATGCTATTGCTGACGCCCTTCTACGTGACTAGAGCCGCCGAAGGCCCCAGGAGGAAGGCCCTAGAGGTGGTGGGCCAATACGCGGCGGCGGTCGCCAAGATTGCGAAGGACTACGGCCTCGAGTATATAGATCTCTATACAAAATTCAAAGAGCTTGCGGAGAGGGGCGAGCCCGTTGAGTACAGCTACGACGCAATACACCCGACTATTACCGGCAGTATAGTGATAGCTGTAGAGGTCGTTAAGAGGCTGTTGGGCGGAATATGAGTTGCGCCGCGCTTACAATAGACGACGCCACGCCCGAGGTTTTGCGCGTGCACGAGGCGTTGAGGGGCCGCGGAGTCGGGGCCACGTTTTTCCTCGACGCGCAGGGCTTAGCGGCGGTAGGTCGGGACAATCTGCGGGGGATAGCGAAAGCCCACGAAATAGGCTCCCACACAGTATCCCACGCCGATTTAACCAAGCTGCCCGACGATAGGATAATGGAGGAGCTGACGAATTCTAAGAGGGCGCTAGAGGAGGCGGCCGGCGTAGACGTCACGTCGTTTGCGTACCCCTACGGCAAATACGACGAGCGCGTGAAGGGCTTGGTCAAGGCGTCGGGCTACGCGTTGGCCAGAACAGTGGACGAGGTGGGGGCCGTCAAAGAGGCTGACCCAATGGCCGTGCCTGTGACAATCACCGATTATTCGGAGGAGGCGGACCCCTACGGCAAAATGGCCAGAGTAGTAAAGGGGCTTGTAGGCGCAGGCGAGGGCGCGATAGTGTTGGTGTTGCACGGCCATAGAATAGCTAAATACAGCGCCTGGGATAAATTTATTTATATAGTGGATTTTCTCATAAATAATAAAATAAAATTTATATTATTTAGAGAATTAAAAGATTGTATAAAATTATGGTATTAAATTTATATCTATTCTAAGATCGCTCGCTTTTTCGTCGAAGATGAACGCTATGTAGTTGAAGTCGGAGTATACGTCGATGCGCACGGGCTTCTTGGGCTCTAGCGATACCACGTCGTATACGTCCCAGTCGTCTTTGTCGTCGAAATCGTAGCCGGATAATATGGTCAGCTTGCCCCCCACATCCGCCCTCACCCTTATCGACTTCTTGTTAAATCCACCTATCGGTATATAGCCTATATCCTCGCCCTTATTATAGGCGCCCCGCCACACCGGCACGTAGACGGGCTGGCGGCTCAACGCCTCGTCTGGGGCATAGGACCTCACGTAGGGAACCGCGTCTGGATAAAAGGCGTGGGGCGTTAAGTAGTCGGCCCCGCCTATCCATAGGCGGCCGCAACAAGTGGCCATGCCCCTCACGCTAGACGGCATCTGCCTCAATATAGTGAACCTAGCCCCGTCGAACGCCATCATGTAGGCCGTGGCATCGACGGGCTCGCCGACGTCCGGGAAATCCGTCAAATTGGCGAAGACTATGGCCTTACCCTCTATAAACGATATAGGAGGCCTGAGGGCCAGCCTATACGGCTTATAGGTCTTAAAGAGGTTAACCCACATATAAGACAAGTCTCTATTAATTAAATAAAAGCCGGCTTCGCTAAAGGCATAGAGCCGCCCCTTAATACGCTCTATATTTGTAGGCGGCCTCGCCCTATCCTCTAACACAGTCCTCCTGGTCTCTCCATCCCAAAGGCTGACCCTCATCGGCGGAAACGTGCCGCCCTTATTAATGCCCGTTTCAACTATAGCCAGCTGGTCCTCAAACATGGTCAACGCGAGGGGCTGGTACTCCTTGTCCACAAGCGCCTTCTCGACCTCGCTCTTTACGGCCCCCAGAAAGCCCGCGGCGCCGTCGCCGAAGGCCACGAACAAAGTGTCTTGGTATATCTCCATGTCCGTCGCCTCGGCGTAGTAATAATCGGGCCCGTAGAGCGGCCCCCTATATACGTCGGCCCAATGCCTCCCGTCGAATTTGCCGACCCACGGAAACTTCTTAGACCACACAGCCTTCCTATCCCTACGCGGCTCGAAGCCCAGCGCCAGCCAGCCGCCCATGTACAGCTCATCTCGCCACACCTTCACGGCGTACCAAGTCCCTATCCCGTCCACAGCATCAACGCGGTAAAACTTAGAGGGGTCGAAGACCTCCTCAAGGCCATCTGCCCCGATCCTGTATACCCTGGGGCTATTGGGCGCCAGCGCGAAGTATAAGTCGCCTAAATACTCCGCCATTAAATACGGCGCTGAGTGGCCCGAATAATCTCTGGGGCGGCTCCATATATATATGTTATATATTTTGCTACAGCGATCCATATTTTTATTCATGAGGCTTTAAGAAGTTATTATATTTGAGTATTAAATCTATTATATGCGAATAAGAATGTAAAGAAATTAATTTATAAAAATAAATTAATTTCTACTATCTATTAATAAATATCATTTTTTAAAATAGTAATATACTAAAGAGGATCATGATTTAGCATCGACGCGGAGATGCCTAAATGCTCTTGGCCTCGGTGCCTAGGGTCAAGGAGAGGTGGAGGGAGAGAGTGACCAGCGTAACCATAGAGTTCTCGCTCGCCGGCTCGGGCTGCCCATTCGCCGATAGATGCCCCTACGCCACAGAGGCCTGTAGGACGATTAGGCCCAAGAGGATAGAGGCCGAGAAAAACCACTACGTGGCGTGCCATTTATAGGAAAACTTTAATAATATTTTGTTCTTAAACTATCATGGTATATAAGGATAATATTAATAAAGAGCCTTTAGCTGATACTAATAAAAATAATATAGAACTAAAAGAAATTCTAGAGGATGATATAGAAGAAAAAGTCGAAAATCTGCTAAGAGCGCTTACATTAGATGATAAATTAAAAGAGGTTAGATCTAGCTTTTCGCCGCAGAAGCCGGTGGGGAATTACACCAGGATATTGGGGGAGCTTCCGCCGGCTGAGGCCGCCAAGCTTGCCAACGAGGTGCAGAGCAGAGCCGGCGCCGTCCCGGCCATAATACACGAGGAATGTCTCCACGGCGTTAGGGCAATCGGCTCAACTCAATTCCCTCAGTCGATCGCCCTAGCCTCCACTTGGGATCCCGATCTAGTGTATAGGGTGGCTAGGGCCATAGCGAGGGAGGCCAGGGCGCGGGGGATAAGGCAGTGCCTCTCGCCTGTGGTCGACTTAGCCCGAGACGTTAGGGCGGGGAGAACTGAGGAGACCTACGGCGAGGACCCGCTCCTAGCCTCTAAGCTCGCCGAGGCTTATTGTAAGGCCTTGAGAGACGAGGGCGTAGTGGCGACCCCTAAGCACTACATAGCCAATTTCGTCGGCGAGGGCGGAAGGGATAGCGCTGAGATCCACTTAAGCGAGAGGATCTTGAGGGAGGTCTACTTAAAGCCCTATATGGCTTGTATAAGGGCCGGCGCGCTTTCGGTGATGGCCGCTTATAATTCCGTCGACGGGGTGCCCTGCAACGCCAACAAGTGGTTGTTAACCGAGGTCCTCAGGTGGGGGTTGGGCTTTAAGGGCTTCACGGTCTCCGACTACGGCGCGCTTTGGGGCCTCATAGTTAAACACGACGTGGCCTCAAGCCCCCATGAAGCCGCCGCCAAGGCCCTCGAGGCCGGGCTAGACCTAGAGATGCCAGAGATAGGCATATACGGCGAGCCCCTCAAGGCGGCTTTAGAGAAGGGGCTCGTCTCCCAAAAAGCCCTAGATGAAGCTGTGCGGCACATACTCTACGCCAAATACGCCATAGGCCTCTTCGAGGACCCGCGGGCGGATCCCCAAAAGGCCGAGGAGATCACCGGTAGCGAGGAGCACGTAAGGCTGGCGTACGAGGCCGCCCTCAAGTCCTTCGTGTTGTTGAAAAACGAGGGCGTATTGCCCCTCTCAGGGGTTAAATCCATAGCGCTGATCGGGCCCTACGCTGAGGAATTGCCTCTAGGGGGCTACAGCGGGAAGCCGAAGAGAGTAGTAACGTTGGCTGAGGGCTTAAGGGCCTTAGGAGTAGATGTAAGGACGGTTAAGGCGTGCCCGGAGGATCTAGGGCGCGAGGTCGCCCTCACGTATGCTTATCTCTACCAGCCGGACGACCCCTCGCAACGCGGCGTCTTAGTCGAGATATACGGCAACCCCGACTTCTCGGGCTCGCCCATATTCGCTTCGCGCCATAAGGGCACGCCCGGCCTCGCCCTAAGGCTGGATTGGGGCCACGAAAGGCCTACTTGCGATTGGGGCTGCGAGCCTCCGTATCCCGCCGATTTGCCTAAGCTGAATTATTCAGTTAGAGTCAAGGCCGTTTTAAGGCCCCCTGAGCCGGGGAAGTACGTGGTTAGGCTAATCGCCGAGGGGGGTTCGGCGAGACTGTTCATAGGGGGGAGGCTAATTATAGATTGTTGGGACGGCGGCTGTCCGTTGTCCAAAGAGGCCGTCGTTGAGCTGGGCGAATCTCAATACTTCCTCCTGGAGTATCGTAAGGTCAAGCCGGCCTATACCTATATAGCTGTCGGCTTAGATTATGCGGAGATCCCTGACTCCTTTAAGAGGGCCTTGGAAGAGGCCAAGAGGGCCGACGCCGTGATTATAACAGCCGGAATTGTAGAGGGTGAGGATAAGGATAGGGCGTCCTTAAGGCTGACTAAGTGCCAAGAGATGTTAATTGAGGAGGCCATTAAGGCTAATCCGAAGACGGTCGTCGTGTTGTTCACAGGTAGCCCCGTCGTGGGCGACTGGATACTAAAGGCTCCGGCGATCTTAGAGGCTTGGTATCCCGGCCAAGAGGGCGGGAGGGCCTTGGCCGAGGTCCTCCTAGGCCTAAAAAGCCCCTCTGGAAGGCTTCCGCTGACTTGGCCTAGGCATGAGGGGCAGCTGCCGCTTTATTACGACTACAAGCCCTCGGGCAGGCGGTACGACTATGCCAACATGCCGTCTACTCCCCTATTCCCCTTCGGCTACGGCTTAACCTATACGCGTTTTGAGTACAGAGGATTAGACGTGGGGCTTAGGGGTCGCTCCCTAGCCGTTAAGGTCAAGGTCGCCAATGTGGGCGAGAGGGAGGGGGAGGAGGTGGTCCAAGTATACGTCCATAAGAGGCGCTCAAAGATAGCGGGGCCCGTTAAGGAGTTGAAAGGCTTCGCCAGAGTTGCGCTGAGGCCGGGCGAGGAGAAGGAGGTAGAGATAGAGATACCGCTCGACGAGCTGGCCAAATACGACGAGAACATGAGGAGGGCCGTGGAACCCGGCGTATATGAGGTCATGGTCGGCCGCTCCGCCGAGGACATCGCCTTAGTGAAGGAGGTGGAGCTAGGGGAGTATAGGCCCAAGATCTCAGCGGCTGTCTCAGAGCCGCGCGACGGCCGCGTCAAGGTATACATACGCAACGAGGGCCCTATCTCCGACTTAATCCCGTTGAGGATAGAGCGCGGGGGCCGCGTCGAGGAGCATAGGGTCTACGTATTCGCCGGCGACACGCGCGTGATAAAGCTGGAGGTGCCCGAAGGGGAGCTGAAGGTGTCGATAGACGGGCTGGCGTTTATAGTTGGAAGTCGGGCCAATAACGCCTCATAGCCTCGTCGTCTAGGTCTACCCCGAGGCCCGGCTCATC
Source organism: Thermoproteus sp. AZ2 (assembly GCA_000960885.1). Classification (GTDB taxonomy): domain Archaea; phylum Thermoproteota; class Thermoprotei; order Thermoproteales; family Thermoproteaceae; genus Thermoproteus. Next base: position 13,787 of record JZWT01000010.1, read on the forward strand.
TCCCAGCCTTATAAACCCGCGGTCTATTATCCTCCTCTTAGGCTTAATTATCTCGCCCCAAAACGGGACGTCGTGGCCGTGGAACTCCAACACGCCGAAGGTGTTGGCGACGGAGGCCACGTGGGCATGAGCCATAGTGGCTATAGGGGAGCCTATGTTGTGGGGGGAGTACTCTATGTCGTACATAGCCGCCAGCTCGGCTATCCGCTTGCCCTCGCTTATGCCGCCGGCCTTGGCGATATCGGGGGCCCAGACCCTTACGCCCAACGGTATTAAGTCCTTGAATTGGTAAACCGTGTATAGGTTCTCGCCAGTCTCTATAGGTATTGAGCAGTGAGCCGTCAAAAGCTTGAACTCCTCCAAGTTGCTTATGGTGGTATTCGCCGGGGTTGGGTCCTCAAGCCACCTAGGCCTATAGGGCTCTATAGCTTTACAAATCCTTATGGCTGTATTGATGTTATAACGCCAATGTAAATCGAACATTATATCTACCTCATCGCCTACGGCCTCCCTAACGGCTCTCACGAGCTCGGCCATATAGTCTATGTCTTTAAGCGAGAGGTCCCCGCTCCTCACGTTATACTCCTTGCTGTACGGCGTCGGCACATCTAGGTCGAATTTTATCGCTGTGAAGCCCTCGCCGACTAGCCTCTTGGCCCTCTCCGCGTATGCCTTAGGCGAATAATCCTCATTCCATCTCTCTTGCGAGAGCCTGCCGTGTATGGGGTTGTTAAGGGATATGAGCCTGCCCGACTCGACCTCGGACTCCTTAAGCCAGGGGAGCTCCGTCGGCGTGAGCAGAGAGTTCATCGCCTCAAGGCCCTTGCCGCCGTGCGCATCTACGTAGACCCTCACCTCTGTACGGTCGCCGCCCAATAATCGCCAGACCGGCAGATTTAGGTATTTCCCTATCAAGTCGTAGATCGCCATATTTATCGCCGAGATCATGTGGTAAGTGGTAGTGCCCGCGTAAAGGGCGGCCCACCTAAGCTTCTGCTCTATTCTATTAATCTTAAAGGCGTCTTCCCCCACCAACAATCTCTTGAAGTGTTGCTCCATGCCCTTCAAGCCGGGCGCGGGCCCCGCCTCCCCAACGCCGTAGAGCTCCCCAGCATAAACTCGCACAAAAGTCCATTCGAAGTTGGCTTGAACCGTGGCCGCCTTAAGATCCGTTATCCTTAATTCCATGTAAAAACAAGGCGTCTTTATTAACTTTATTCCTAATTGATTTTTTCCTCTTCTAATAAATAATATTTTATTAGTTTTTTAATAGCATTATGTATATGATAATTTAATGTAGTTTTCGATATACCAAAATATTTTGAAAGCTCATCTAGTCCAGCAGACCTAGGGTAATCGAAATAGCCCCATCGATAAGCCTTAAGCACGATTTCACGTTCCTTTTTAGTTAACAGGGATAAATCTATAATATTATCTTGTAGTTTTATAATATCAAATTTTAATAATGTAGATATATTATTTAGCTTTTCTTTAATTTTATCTACAATATCTTTATTATAAAAAGGCATAAGGAAGGTGAAAAACTCAACGCCGTCTAAGAATTTCGCCGATTTAAATATCGCCATATTTTCCATGAATATGCCCTTAATAGAGTCACTATATTTTCCTATAAAAATAATATATCCAGTATTTTTATATATATCATAGTTCAATAACTTGATTACTTTACTATGAAATTTTATATCATTTATGAAATTCTTTATCTCTTCTTTTCGCTCCGCTCTTATTACGAGGTATTCGATATTTATATCATCTTTGGGAGAGACCGCAAAGTGGGGGTTCCGGACCTCTACATTATGGGCCTTAGTTAATTCGCTCCAGTCTCCGTGGTGGACCACTTCAGCTTTAATTACAGCAACCATATTAAACTCAACTTGTATATTTATTTTTATTCCTAATACTATTTTATGAAAAATTTATAGTAATATTATTAGAAATAATTTAAATTTAATAATATTATATATAAGATCTAAGAATTATAAGGCCTAAAAATGTTTTCTACATTGTGAAGATAAGTGACGTAAGGTTTAGGACCATCGCTCTTCCGTTAAAAAATAAGTTGCTCCACAGCGCCGGCGCGCATCCTCACTTCGTGCTCACGATAGTTGAAGTTGAGACGACAGAGGGGCTCATAGGGTATGGGGAGACTGGAGGGGGCGGCTTTTCGCTGGGGCCCTTTATAGGCTATCTGCGCCGCCAGATGATAGGCGAAGACCCCTTCAATATAAGGCGCCTTAGGTGGAAGGTGGCCTCGCCTATAACCGCTACGTATTATAACCAATTATTGCCGCAACTATGGTTCCCCCTAGAGACGGCGTTGTTGGACATAAAGGGCAGAGCCCTGGGCAGGCCCATACACGACTTAGTCGGAGGCGCCGTTAGGACCACGGTGGAGGTATCGGCTTATTTATTCCCGGTGGAGGGCGCCGAGACCTACGAGGACTTAGCCAAGCTGGGCCTATCCCTAGTGGATAGGTATGGGTTTAAGGTGGTTAAATTAAAGGCGGGGGTATATTCGCCTCCCCACGACGCGGATACGGTTAAGGCCATGGCCGCGGAAAGGCCGTGGTTGCGGTTTAGGATAGATCCAAACGGCGCGTGGAGCTTGGCGGAGGCGCTTTACGTCGCTAGGGAGATGCAGAGGGCCGGCGTATATATCGAGTACTTCGAGGACCCCGTCTGGACCATGGAGGGCATGAGGGCTTTTAAGGAGGCTACGGGCTATCCCTTGGCCACAAACACAGTAGTTACTAGGTTTGAGGACATCCCCCACGCTTTTTTAAAGCGGGCGGTCGATATAGTGTTGGGGGATCCCCATTGGTGGTACGGCATCACCGGGTTCCTAGAGCTCTCAGCCTCTCTCTGGGCCCTAGGGCTAGAGCTCGGCATGCACTCCCCAGGGGAATCCGGGATCGCGCTAGCCGCCATGTTGCACGCGGCCGCATCAGCGCCCAATTTGGCCTACGCCATAGATACTCACTATATCCACCTAGCCGACGACGTCTTGAAGCACCCCCTAGAGATCTCTAACGGCGTCCTGAGGGCCCCGGAAGGCCCCGGCCTCGGCGTAGAGGTCGACCTAAATAAGCTGGATAAATACGAGACGCTTTATAGAGACCTAGGCGACTACCCATACGCCGGCGACGACGTAGTAACTATACCTAGGCGCAAATATAGAGAATGCCGTTGCCATAGGTAAAAATGCCCAAGATCGCCATAATAGGCGCAGGGAGCGCGCAGTGGCTTGCTAGGTTCGTTAAAGATATAGCCCTTATAAGCAAGGATAGAAACGACGTCGAGTTGTACCTAATGGACATCTCCGAGGAGAGGTTAGAGCTCGCCTACAAGTTGGCCAAGAAATACGTAGAGGAGCTAAAAACCGGCTTGAAGATAAGGAGGACTTTCGATAGAGGAGAGGCAATAAGAGACGCCGATTTTGTCATAAATTCGGCTTTAGCTAAGGGGTATAGATTTACGGATGCCCTAAGGGATTCCGCGGAGCGCCATGGCTATTATAGAGGTCTCGACGCAGTTGAGTGGAATTTTGTAATGGATTATATAATACTCACTGGTTATTATCAGTATAAACTTGCCTTAAATATAGCTAAAGATATAGAGGATTTGGCGCCGAGTGCTTGGTATATAATAGTGGCAAATCCCGTCCTCGAGATAACAACCCTCCTCTCACGTTCAACAAAATTAAAGGTAGTGGGGGTATGCGATGGGCCTATCGGCTATAAAGATCTAGCTAGGCGTCTAGGCGTATTCGACAAGGAGCTAGAGGTCGAAGTAGTCGGCCTAAACCATGACATCTGGCTCACTAAGTTTGAAGTAGATGGATCAGACGGCTATGAGCTGATAGACGAGTTCGTGGAGCGCAAAGCACAGACGATATGGGAGCAGTATTGGAGGGGTACCTGCCCCGAATGTTGGGGCATGAGGCGGGACATCCCCCTTCAGATATCTCCGGCCGCGGTCGACATGTATAAAACCTATGGCCTATACCCCATAGGAGATACTCCTAGGAACGGCACATGGAAGTACCACAGAGACCTCGAGACCAAGAGGCGGTGGTATGGGCCTTTCGGCGGGAGAGATTCGGAGATAGGGCGGCGTATGTACTACGAGGACATACGGCTAGCGTTGCTTAGGCTTAAGGAGGTTGCGGAGAACCCGGCGATACCTGCTACGTCAATAATACCCCCGAGGCTAGATGAGGAGCCCAGAGGCCGAGTGCCTAGGATGGACGTCGACCCGGCCGTGGCCTTCATAGACGCTGTTATGAATAATAAGCGTAGCCTAATAGTCCTAAACGTGCCTAACCAAGGCGCGCTCTTAGGCGTGCCAGACGACGTAGTTGTCGAGGTGCCCGTTGAGGTCGACTCAAACGGCATACATAGACGCGTTTACTCCCTCCCGCCCAGAGTATTGAAATTAGCCATATGGCCTAGAATAACCAGGATGGAGATGGCGCTGGAGGCATTCATAAAGGGCGGCCGGGATTCCCTTCGCATGTGGCTTGAGGTCGACCCCCGTACCCGCTCAGAGAAACAAATCGAGGAGGCGATAGATGATGTGTTGAACACATCGGTCGAGATAGGCGGAGACGACGAGATGAAGAAACACTATAGCTGACCCTGAAAATCGGGGCCTATAAATAGAAGACGTCGGAGCCCTCCTTGACCGTCCTTATGTAGTCCTCGACGGCCTTCTCATATAGGTATTGAGGCCTCCAGCCCAGCTCTCGCTCTATTCTGCCGTTGTCTATCGCCGCTGGGTACCTAGTCGTCCACCCCGGCTCAACCACGTACTCCATGTTGGGGAAGAACTTCTTGACCATATTGACGAACTCGAGCACCGTCATGGCGAATCCCCCCGCGTTGTAGACCCTGGAGGGCGCGCTCGGCGCCTCTAACAGCTTAAGCGTGGCCTCGGCCACATCCCTAACATATATGTAGTTTACCCTATCATTAGGGTTCTTTATTACTACTTTTTCGCCCTTCAGAGCCCTCTCTATAATTAGGCTCGAGTACTCGGCCGAGGGGCCTCTAAATCTAGCTGGGCCGAAGACGACGCTCGGCCTAAGAGCTCTGAAGTCTATGAGCCCCCTCCTGGCGTACCACAACCCGATCAACTCGCCGCAGTATTTAGTTATTCCGTACATCAGAATTGGGCGGCCGGCCGACTCCTCCTTCACGGGCTCGGGGGCGTCTGGGTCGTAGACTCCTTGGGAGCTCATGAAGACGAATCTGCCGACTCCACGCCTTATGCTTGAGTCGAGCAGGCGCTGCAGCGCCGTTACGTTAACCTCTAGACAATACGCGGGGTCCCTCTCGCAGTCGTCTGCGAGGGCGGCCGCCAAGTGGACGACGGCGTCCGGCCTATACTCGGCCAGGGCCTTGTCGATCGCCTCAGCGTTCGTTATATCGAGGCTCAAATACGTCAACCCCTTGGCGGGCTTGAACGGATTCTTGACGCGCCCTAGGGCTATCACCTCATGCCCGGCCTTGACGAGCCTCTCCACGACGAATTTACCTATGTGCCCAGAGCCCCCGGTGACTAGGACCTTCATAGGCCGTAGAGGGTCTCAGCGTTTTTATACAACAAAGCCTCGGCTATCTCTAGGGCTAGGTCTCTGCCCAGATAGCCGCGCTCCACGAATTCGGCTAAGACTTTGGAGAGCGCGTCCTTGACTAAGACGGCTTTGCCGTATACCCAATCGGCGACGTAGGCGTCGCTGAAGAATCCGCCTATTTTGTTATAGGGCAACATCTGGAGCCTAAGCCTTAAGTAGCTGGAGATAATCTCGGGGTACATGGAATACCACCAATAACCGTTGAGGAACACGTTCGGGTAATTCTTTGCGATGACCGCTACTGCGTGGTTCAGCAACGGATCGGCTATAATTAAGTCGAATTTGACGTCTGGGTATTCGCCGAATAGTAAGGCCAAGTTCAGCAATTGTGCCGGGTTGAAGACGGTGATGGCGTAATCGTGCGGATCGGCGCCTGGGACAGGCCTCTTGACCCCCAACATAACCTGCACCACAAGCTTATTCCTACGGGCGTACTCCAGCGCCTCTCTGAGCAAAAACGCGGCGATGGCCCTACGGCCGTCGGGCGGTAGGACGCCCCTCTCCCTAAGCGTTTTGAGAAACGGCGCAATGGATAAGTCGGAGGGTTTCAGCGAGAAGAAGTCGTCGTCCGGCTGTAGGTTCAACGTGAGCGCGGCCGCCCGGCCTCTATATCTCTCAAGCGACTTCAGGAAGGCGTCGCGGAGGTCCGCGGGGCTTCTAACCTCATGCCCCACAACGGCCTCGAGGGAGCTTAGGGAGCCCTGGGATATGTCTGGGATTAAGGGGTCTAGCCTGAGCGCGCCTGAGAACAGCGATGGGTCATACTCAGGGGGCTCCTCGAGGGGGTTCAACGTAAGCAAAGACCTCTTGACCTTAGCCCTCTCCCTTATTATCTTCACGGCCTCGGCTTGATCGCCCCTGTGCTCCTCCAAGGCCTTTATTATCGCCTCGGCGTTCCCCTCATTTATCTCTTCGACGCCCAAGCCGTAGATGTCGTTGAGGATCCTTAAGAGCGCCCAATACGTGGAGGTGTTCCTGATATATTTGAAGTAGGGCAACGCCGCCTTTAGCCTCCCAGGCCCGCCTAGCTTTAGCCCCTCATCGGGCATCCCCGCGGACCTCAGCTCAGCCACTATATAGTGGTAAAAGACGACGTCTTCGTACGTGCTAAGCGCAAGGGCCTTAGCGTTTAGGTGGTTGTGTGTATCGATTAGGGGGATTTCTCGCAAATCCAAGCCAACGCTCATACCTACCTTTTCTTTAAAAACATTATATAAGGATACATCCTTACTATTCAGATAAAGAATTTCGAGAATATAAAGCTTTTATTCAAATAAATAATTAAATATACTTTATAAAAATATTTTATATATAAGATGTAAGAAATTTAAATAGTAGAAATTTAATTCTACTATGAATAAAGTTATTTATGTAGCCATCGCAGTAGTAATAGCTGTAGTTGCCGCGGTCGTTCTATTCACTTTTAGGCCGCCCACGGCTCCGCCCATAACTACTTCAACCGCTCAGACGAGCTCGGCCACTGCGGCGTCAAGCCAGCCGGCTCAACCGACTGCTTCAAATACTTCAAGCCAGCCTATTATAGCTATGCCGGAGTGCGTCGAGCTGACGTATCCCGACCAGACTCCCACATATGTAGATAATTTTAGATATGTTATGCAGATAAATATGTGGAATCTTAAAAGCGCAAACGGCACAGCTACCTTGAGATATTGCAATGGTACATTTTATTATAGACAAGAGCTTAGAGATATAGTTGAGAAAAGCCCGAGCGCTTGGGTCGCCGGCTGGCCCGAGATATGGATCGGCTATAAGCCGTGGAACCAGCCCTCTACGGTCGGAAGCCCATTCCCTATACAGATCTCTAATTTGCTGAACTCCACGATGGAGGTGTCCGTAAACTACAGCGTAGATATAGCGCCCGGCAACCCGCTCGACCTAGCCTTCGACATATGGGTCCTCAAATCGCCGCAGGAGGTAGCCTCGACGTCCGGCCCCGGTCCCGGCGATCAAGAGATTATGATCTGGCTATATCATCAGGATACAATACCCGCTGGCTCTCAGATAGGCGAGGTGCAGATACCCATAGCCTTAAACGGCACGTCTGTAAACGCGACGTTTTCCGTGTGGCGTTACGAGCCGGCTCCTGGCGGCTTTATCCAGTGGGAGTACATCGCATTTGTGCTGGCCGATAATCCGAAATCCGCCTCAATAAGGTTCAACTTAGCCGATTTCGTGCGCGCCGCGGCTAAATTCACGCAGATAAGCAATTATAAAGATCTATGGATGGTGGACCTCGAAATAGGCTCAGAATTTGGAAACCCATATGTAACTAATGAAACATATAGTTGGATTCTTCAATTAAGTATAAATAAAAATAATATTACAAATAAAATATTATTTTTAGAGGGATCGAATAAATATCATTTATTTGATATTTCGAGAAGGAAAACTTAAATACTCTAAACGTATAGGGATAATATGGATCTCCAAAAGAGCTATAGAAATATAAATTATCAAAATTTAGTTGAGAAATATACAAAATGCACCAATGCAGAATTATTTGCTGATATTAACCCGGGCGATCTTGATCATGTTTTAGCTAAGGTGCCCTATTATTCCATAGAATGCGCAGACGCCGCGCTCGAGCGCGCGGTCCAAGCCTTTGATAAGTGGTCTAAGACAAGCCCGGTCAAGCGCGGCCAGATATTGCTCAAGGCGGGCGAAATAATAGAGGCCGAGGTGGAGGACTTCGCGTTGTTGTTGACCTTAGAGGAAGGGAAAACCCTAAACGATAGCAGGGCCGAGGTGTACAGAGCCGCCGGTCTCTTCAAATTCTACGGCGCCCTGGCGTTTAAGCTCGGCGGAAAGACCTTGCCCTCAGCCGACGAAGATACTAGGATCTACACGGTGAAGGAGCCTCTGGGGGCCGTCTTGGCGATAACGCCTTGGAACTTCCCCATATCTATACCCGCCTGGAAAATCGCGCCCGCGCTGGCCGCCGGAAACACGGTGGTCCTAAAGCCCGCCGAGAAGACTCCGTTAATAGCCCTAAAGCTGCTCGACGCACTTAGGAGGGCTGGGCTACCAGAGGGGGCGCTGGAGGTGGTGCCGGGCCGCGGCAACGTCGTGGGGGAGCACCTAGTCAGAAGCGAGTCTATAATGGCAGTATCGTTCACGGGCTCCACCGAGGTGGGCCGCCACATATACAAGACCCTCGGCGAGAAGAAGACCATGAATAGGATACAGCTAGAGCTGGGCGGAAAGAACGCGATATATGTAGATAAGACAGCAGATATAGGTAAAGCGATTGAGATAGTTACTAGAAGCGCCTTCGGCCTAACGGGCCAGTCCTGCACGGCGACTAGCCGGCTCATAGTACACGCCGATATCTACGACCAATTCATGAAGGCGTTTATAGATAGGGTGAAGTCCTGGACCGTGGGGCCCGGCTGGACCCCGGTCGACATGGGCCCGGTGGTCGACAAAGAACAATATGACAAAGACCTATACTATATAGAGCTCGGCAAAAAGGAGGGGGCCAAACTAGTATATGGGGGCAATCCATTAAATATAGGTAAAGGGTATTATCTAGAGCCAACGATATTCGAGGGCGTGACCAAGGACATGAGGATATTCCAAGAGGAGATATTCGGGCCCGTACTAGCGGTCACCAAGGCCGCCGACCTAGACGAAGCCATAGAGCTGACAAACGCAGTGGAGTACGGCCACACGGCCGGCATAATAACTAGAGACCTCAGAGCCGCTAGGGAGTTCTCGGCCAGAGTAGTGGCGGGCGTAATAAAGATAAATAAGCCCACCATAGGGCTTGAGCTACAAGCGCCCTTTGGAGGATTTAAGGCATCAGGCGCCACGACTTGGAAAGAGATGGGCGAGGAGGCCTTAGAGTTCTATACAAAAGAAAAGACCATTTACGAGGGCTTAATCTGAGTCCTCAACGACGACTTTTAACCCGAGGAGGCGGGCTAGGTTCTGTACATCCTCTTTCCAATCGCCGTAGAACACCACTCTATGCCAGCCCGCCCTCCTAACCCACTTATTCACAAGAGCCTTAGTATTAGTCCTCACCACCAGCTTAGTAGCGCAGGCCTTTATTGAGTACTCATTTGCCGCAGATTTACCAGTATATATGGTGATAATTCGCTCGTCAGGGCTTAGGCCTAACGCCGTGATCGGCTCCTCGACGGGCAGTTCGACGTATATAGAGGCGCGTTTAGACCCGAAATGCGCAGGGGTGATGGTATAAGGAGCTCTCTTAGAATCGCCGTATCCGTAGGGGGTTATAGGCGCGAAGCAGTGGTAGTGGACCACCTCGTCCTTAGCCATATCTATAGAGGGGTCGTTTATGAAGCCGGGCCTATTAGCCAAGTACTTCATCATAAGCTCCAAGGCGGCCGACGCTATATCGGCCTCACATGCCGGCACCCCTTCATTATTCCTAATCAGCTCCATATAGCCTAGACAAGGCCACGCCCTTAACTTGCCGCTCCAATAGAGCACAATATCGTCAATAGCTATAGCATCGGCGTGCACCTCATTCATAGCCGCCTTCATTGCCAAATACAATTTCGCCTCGTTCAGTATCTCACCATAATTATTCTCAAGGTTTTGTTTA
>JZWT01000100.1 GCA_000960885.1 Thermoproteus sp. AZ2
ATCTCCCTGCCGTAAGCGGTCCACGAGACCCTATCCCTAGTCGAGGGCACCAACTTGGCCAGCTCCAGCGCCTTGGGCAGAAGGGGCGTGGCGAAGGCCTTATAGGCCGCGGCGAACCTATTTATCAGCTGGGGGTCTATCTCCACGGCCTCAGCCCCTTTACAACAGCCGAAGAGTATCATGTCCTTGACCTTTAGGTATACGTCGTAGGAGACGTCGTAGCGCACGGCCGATTGTATCGTCGCGGTCGTGTAGCCGCTGTATTGGGCCACCTCGTAGCTGACCAGGTTGGGGTTGTTTATGCCTCCCCTAAAGGGCGGAGACCCCATGCCCAACATGGGGTACACCTCGACGCCCTCCTCTTGCGCCAGGCGCCTCAATTCCCGCAATACGTGCCTCATGGACAGCGAGGAGGCGACGTGGCCGTACTTAACCGCCGCGTCGCTCTTGCCCAAGAAGACCCTAAACTCCTTGATTTCTTGGTTGTTCTCCCGCGCCCTCCTAAAGAGCTCCCTCAACAGCTCAGGCGCCTTCACTTGGGCCAACACGTCCTCGAAGAGGGGTATCAGCTCTATTTCGCCCACATCGGCGCCGAGCTCCTCCCTAATCGTTTTGGCCTTCCTCTCCAAGATCCTCCGCGTGAGGAAGTAGGTCTCGAAGTCGCTCACCATGGGGAGCACCACCCATCTGACGGCCTGGGCGCCGAGGTATTTCCAAGAGAAGTAGTTGGCGGAGACGGCCGCCTCCAGCGTCAAGAGGCTGCGCTCCAGCTCCTCCAGCCTGGGGTTGGGCATCCTGGGCGTCACGAAGAAGCGCTCGCCCAGCTTGATCTCGGCCCTAACCGCCTTCATCACGACCTCCTTAGGCTGGGTATAGGGCGTCGACTTGCCCTCGTAGTCTACCATAACCTCGTCGCAGCCGTAGCCTATGAAGCTGACCAAGGCCTCGTCCACCTCCTCGTTAGCGGTCACCTTCACAGTGGCGTCGGGGTGCTGAGTGCACATCAGGCGGGGTATCATTAGCCCCTTGCAATACAACGTTATTTAAAAGTTTTTTATCATAATATTTATATCTATAATTATAATCCTAATTCATTAATAAAAAATTATATATATGTTGTAAATTCTCGCTATTTATGCATGCGGCAGTCCTAAATAGGTATAAGGAGCCACTAAATATTGAGGACCTCGAAATAGATAAGCCCAAAAGGGGCGAGATAAAGATCAGGCCCATAGCCGCTGGGGTCTGCCACAGCGATTTATACGTCTTAGAGGGCGCTACGCCGATACCCCCGCCCGTGGTGCCCGGCCATGAAGCCGTGGCCGAGGTGGTCGAGGTGGGCGAGGGGGTTTCGGGCCTAGCCCCCGGCGATATGGTGGCCACCAGCTTCATATGGCCCTGCGGCGAGTGCGTATATTGTATAACTGGTCGCGAGAACCTATGCGAGAGGTTCGCCGCGGCGAGGATGAAGGGCACTCTCCTGGATGGCACGACGCGTCTTAGGAGGAGGGACGGGGCGCCCGTCAGAATCTTCTTAGGGGGGCTTTGGGCAGAGGAGGCCGTTGTGCCGGCGTCCGGCGTAAATAAAATAGACGAGGCGCGCCCCGAATACGCCGTGTTGGGCTGCGCGTATATGACCGCATACGGCGCCGTGGTGAACGCGGCGCAAGTCACGCCGGGCGCCAGGGTGGCCGTGATAGGCACAGGCGGCGTCGGGATGGCCGTCATAGATGTGGCGAAGGCCCTCGGCGCTGAGGTCATAGCGGTTGGCAGGAATAAGGAGAAGCTGGAAGTCGCTAAGAAGACAGGCGCGAGGCACATCGTGAGCGCGCTCGACGGAGACGTCGTTAAGGCCGTGAAGGAGCTGACCGATGGGAGGGGGCCCGAGGTGGTTATAGAGGCCGTCGGCGTCGACGAGACTGTGGACCAAGCTGTGGAGATGGTGGCGCCCGGGGGCAAGGTGGTCTTAGTCGGCCTAGCCCCTGTGGGCCACAAGACCCCGATCCATCTGGCCAGGGCCGTGAGGGGCGGGGTGACCATAATCGGCAGCTATGGGGCGAGGCCTAGGATAGACTTCAAGGCCCTATACGGCATGGTCAAGCGGGGCCTCATAAACCCCTCGCGCATAGTGAATAAGTACTATAAACTGGACGAGATAAACGAGGCGGTGGAGGCGCTGAGGAGCGGGAGGGCTCTACGGCCAATAATACTATTTAGATAGCTCGCGCGCCAGCTCCTCATAGGCTCTTTTGACCTCGTCCACGGCGGCCTCGTCCTCTAGAGTGCTCACGTCGCCAAGCGGCGCGCCGGTGGCCACAGCCCTCAGGAGGCGGCGCATGACCTTGCCCGAGCGCGTCTTCGGCAGTTTTCCAACTATCGCTATTTTGCCTATCACCGCCGTGGGCCCGAGCGTGGCCCTCACGTGATCGGCTATTTTGGCGGGCTCAAGCGCCGCGCCGGCCTTGGGGACCACGAATATCCCCAAGACCTCCCCCCTCACGGGGTCCGGGATCCCGACGATGGCCGCCTCGGCCACGCCCGGATACGAGGCCACTATGTCCTCGACCTCCCTAGTCGAGAGGCGGTGCCCAGCAACCTTTATGACGTCGTCCGTCCTGCCGTAGACGTGTAGGTATCCTTCCTCGTCTATCATGCCGTAGTCGCCGGTGTAGTAGAGCCCCTTAAACCTAGACCAATACCCCTCCACGTAGCGCCTCTCGTCGCCCCAGACCCCGGCCAAAAACGCCGGCGGTAGCGGGGGCTTGGCCGCTACGTGGCCCTTGGAGCCGGGCGGCAGAGGCCTCCCCTCGTCGTCCAACACCATTAGCTGTAGGCCGGGATACGGCAAGCCGACTGCGCCGTATTTATAGCGGAAGCCTCCCAAGTTCATGCTACCCGGCGCGGTCACGAAGCAGGCGGTTTCGGTCTGGCCCCATATATCCGCCACTTGGCAGTCCCGCCTATTGCGGCATATATTGGCCACGATCCACTTATAGGCCTCCTCGTTTAAGACCTCGCCCGTCGGGTAGACGGCCATTAAGGTCTCTAGGGAGTACCTCCTGGGCACATCGTCGCCGTATTTCATGAGGAGGCGGATGGCGGTGGGGGAGAACAATATGTGGGTTATCGAGAGCTCGTCCACCAGCCTCCACCACACCCCAGGGTCCGGGTAGTCGGGCGCGTCCTCGTACCAGACCACGGTGAGGCCGTTGAGGAGGGGGCCGTGCACGCCGTAGTGGTGGCCAGAGATCCAGCCCAAGTCGGCGGTGGAGAAGAACACTATTTTGTCCCTCCAAGGCGTCTCGGCGCCCACTAAGTGGCTGAAGGCGTATCTTATCCAGACGGCGTATTGGGCGTTGAGGTGGACTATGCCCTTGGGCTTCCCCGTCGTCCCCGAGGTGTAGAGGATGAATAGGGGCGACTCCGACTCGGCCCACTCGGGCTCTACGTAGACCCTACCCACGCCCTTAAGCATCTCGGCCATATCCACGTCGCCCTTGGACATGGGGACTTGGCTGTTGGTGCGCCTAAATACCAAGACCCTCGCCCCGCCGCCAGCCTTGGCCACGGCCTCGTCTACTATGGGCTTCAGCTTGATCTCCTTACCCCTCCTATACATGCCGTCGGTGGTTATAACCCAAGAGGCGCCGGCGTCGGCTATCCTGTCCGCAAGCGCCTGGGCCCCGAAGCCGCTGAAGACCACCGAGTGTATCGCGCCGAGCCTCTCGACGGCTAGGAAGGCGAAGAGGGCCTCGGGTATCATGGGCATGTATATCACCACTCTATCGCCCTTCCTCATGCCGAGCTCCCTAAAGGCGTAGGCGTATCGGTTGACCTCCCTCGCCAAGTCGTAGTACCTATATACCTTTATTGCCCCGTCCGAGCTCGCCCAAATAAAGGCGGCCTTATTGCCGAGGCCGCGATCTATATTCCTCTCCAAGAGATTATATACTATATTGAATTTGCCGCCCACAAACCAACGGTAGAAGGGCGGCCTGGAGTCGTCGTAGGCCACCTTCCACTTCTCCTTCCAGTAGAGGGGCTCGGCCTCCCTAGCCCAAAAGCCTATTGGGTCCTCCAGCGATTTCCTATACACCTCTAGAAATTCCTTTGACATATATATGAAATAATTGAGATTTTTAATAGCTTTTTCTCAATTATTAATCATGAAATATTTAGGACATAATATTTAGGCTCAGTGAAGAAATACATAGTCGAGCGCACTCCCTCCCTCCAGCCGAAGCCCGACATCTTGACGCCGCCGTAGGGCAAAGCGTCGAACCTAACCCTAGTCGTGTCGTTTATCATGACGGCGCCCGCCCTTATGGCCTTGGCCACCCTGAACGCCCTCCTATAATCGGCCGTGAAGACGGCGGCTTGTAGGCCGTATATAGTCGAGTTGGCGTATTTGACGACCTCCTCCTCGGTCTCGAAGGGCACTATGGGGGCTATGGGGCCGAACACCTCATCCTTCATGACCGCGGCGTCTACGAATTGGTCGAACTTGATAACGGTCGGGGCGAAGAAGAAGCCCTTGCGCTCAAGCCTCCTCCCGCCGTAGAGGAGCTCCCCGCCCTTATCCACGGCGTCTTTGACGAATTTAGCCATTTGTGTGACCATCTTATCTGATATCACGGGGCCCATATCTGTGGAGGGGTCCATGGGGTCGTCGACTTTTAGGGACGCGGCGCGGTCCACGAACGTCTTCACGAATTGGTCGAAGAGCTTGCGGTGGACGAAGAACCTCTTGGCCGCATTGCAATTCTGGCCGGCGTTTTCGAACCTAGCCCTAACCCCAGTGGCCGCCGCTCTCTCTAAATCGGCGTCGTCGAAGACTATGAAGGGGTCTGAGCCGCCGGGGGCCCCCATGAACTTCTTGCCATACGCGGCGGCCTTGCTCCACACCTGTAGAGCCACCTGCGTGCTGCCCGTAAACGCCACGCCGGCCACTCTCTCGTTGGCTAGGGCCTCGTCGAAGAACTCCTCGCCGCGGGCCACGAGGACTTGCACCACGCCCTTGGGGACGCCGGCCTCGTGGAGGATCTCGGCCATCTTCATGGCGGTCAGGGGCGTGTAGCTACTGGGCTTCAGAACGACTGTGTTCCCAGCAACTATATTCGGCGCAACCTTGTGGGCGAAGGTTGAGGCCGGGTTGTTGTAGCTTTGGGCGGCCGCTATTACGCCTATGGGCTCCCTCCTCTCCACCACTATCCTATTCTCGTTGCCCAGGGGGTACTCGTAGCCGTCGACCCTCGGCGCATGGCCCTCGAGAACGTGGCGCGCCTCCTCTACGCTGGCCCTAAATATGGAGAGGGTCCTCAACATCTCCACTTCGGCGTCTCTTATGGGCTTGCCCGACTCGGCGACGAGGGTCCTCAAGACCTCCTCCGCTCTCTTCTCCAAGAGCTCGGCAGCCCTCCTAACCGCGTGTAGCCTGTCTTTGAGGGGGAGCTCGGACCACTTGAGGAAGGCCTCGTAGGCCGCCTCGAAGGAGTCGGCGATGGCGTTGCGGAGCGCGTACTCGATCTTTGCCAAGACCTCCTCAGTGGCCGGGTTGAGGACGACAAGCTCCTTCTCTGGCATGTTTTCGCACAACCTGGTTATTTATAAAGATTTTTCTGTTAAAAAATAAAATTTTATTTAATTTTAAAAATATATAATTTTAAGAATTATTGATCATGAACAAAATCTTTTTTAAGGACTGGAGGGTGGAGCCTATGGGTTTAAGG
>JZWT01000101.1 GCA_000960885.1 Thermoproteus sp. AZ2
CCATAAACGTGGAGGCCCGCCTGTCCCCGTCGAAGGTATAGCCGGTGCCCTTCTGCTCCCTAAGGCAGCCCCAAGACCCACGCCTCTAGCCTCTCCCTAAGTAGGTCGTCAGCGGCGTAATTCCCCTGCGTGACCTTCGACCTCTGCGACCTGAGGAAGAAGTTGTGTAGGTGGTCTAGGGGCAACGACACCGAGTATACCTCGGCCAGAGGCGCTCCATTGAGCTGGGCATTAGTCAGGGCGGGCAAGGGGGGCGGTCGGGGGGACCTATTGCCGCAATTCCTTACGATTCGGGCTAGAGCCTGCCGCACGCTTTCTATAATTTCGCGTATTTGCCTCGCATCGAAGCCCGCGACTTTAGTTATATCTAAGCTGCCTAGGCCCTTCCTAGACCCCTTTCCGATGCCGCTCAGCGTCAACGCGGTTGCGAGGATCCCCACGCCTGCGTTAAAGACTTCGCGCGTCCCGGAATAATCGACGGAAATCTCGAAATCGCCCCCTACGGCGTATTCCACCCGCCCGCTTAGGCTCAACAAGTTCATCCTTTGGAGATTAACATATCTATTGTCCACCCTCACGGAGTGCCCTCTGCCTGCATACCAAGAGTTTGGGGGCCTTATGACCCTCACGTTTAATCGGAAACGCGAAGACATAGCCTCTTTCTCCCCCGCATATCCCAACCCCAATTCGATGCCTACAATCCGGGAGATCGCGCCTGCCTCGTCAGGGGTTGGCTTGAGGACGGACCCCCCTCCCTCTACGCCATGGAGGCAGCCGCGCTCATAGAGCACGCCCGCCACAAACGCCCGCGCCCACCACCGCCAGAGGCCCTTGAGGGAGGCCGGCCTTATGTAGAACCTCTTGTCTAACTGCGCTGGGTCGTAGGAGCCCGCCAACAGCGGCGAGGCTATTGTGGCCCTAAATATCGCATTCATCACTTAAAGTAGGCCTCGGCCAACTTCTTCAGCCATTCAGCGTATTTATATGCGGCGAGGGTTACGTGCTGCGCGGAGCTCAGTTCGAGGATGGCGTCTCCTAAATTAGTCGAAGAGATGTAATTGCCCCTCTTCAACGCATATAGGAGCACTCCGCCGTAGAGCGCATACGCCTTCTCCTCGCTTTTCAGCTTAAATTCGCCGATACCCTTTACTAGCTCTTCGCAATTGGGCGCGGAGAGCCCTAACTCCACGGCCTTCGCCGTAGACCGCGCGGCGGCTGTGGCTATAACGTACGCCGTACCGATGGTATATATGTCGGTGTGGAAGTGCCTCGCCCTCTGGGCATAGCTCTTCTTTACCTCGTCGGCCTGATCGCTGATGTGGGCCTCTATCGCCTTCGTGCACTCGACGGCTACCTCAACCTCGCTCATGGCACCACGAACTTCGCAAGGCCTTTACCAATAGTCTCCTTCCCACCTATCCAGAAGGACTTCCCGTTCACGAATTTTTTGAACTTGTCACATACGTCGGATGCGCTGAGCCCGCCGACGCCTCTGCAGTAGACCCCGGAGTAGAGCAAAGCGAACTGCGGCAGGTACTCCTCGCTCCACAAGCCGCCGGGCTCCACGGTCTTCTTCTCCCGGTTGAGCCGCACCCTATACTGCACCAACATGCTCCTATTGACCAAGCTAACTATATCGTCGTCGCTAACCACGGCGATGTCTTGCTTAGCCAGCCACCCGAAGTGCTTGGGCCACGGCATCTATAAAGGCCTTGGCCTCCCTCCCCTCCTTTGCGGAGAGATAGGTTTCGTTAAGCACCAGTTTGCCCCCCACAAGATAATTCGGCGACGAGACCAGCGCGTTCCCCCGTTGTAGCCCAGCCGCCGCGTTAAGAAGGCCGTCAACAACGTCGACATTATTAACTTTGAACTTGTCCCCGGCCCCCACCGAGTCAAGATAAACGCGGAAGAGCCTCAATAGGTGGGGGGAGGTCAAATATATCCAGACGCCCCTCAGCGATCGGGCGGGGATAGCCAGGAGCCGCGCGTCTAAGAGCGTTATGCCGGATATAGACTCGGGCTGGCCCCCCGGCTCTCTGCCGAAGACCGAGAGCAAGGCATGCAAGGCATCGCCGAATGGATTAGACGGAGAGCTTAACGCGGCGCTTTTCAACGCGCCCTTCAGCGACGACGCCCAGATCGCGGGCATTCCGAACTCGTCCCTCTGGACCGGGAGGTCGACGTATTCCCCCTCCCCCTGCCGATGCCCACGTGTAGAGGGGTCATAGCCTTGTATCAGTAATAGAAGCATAATCGATATAAATATCTGTTATATTTAAACGTTATGGACTCAATGAGTCAAGATACTTTTTTCGCATATAAGGCCTACGCCCTGCTCCACGATCCCCTAGACAAGATGTGCGATCTGCGGGGCCACGAACAGAGGGCCCGAGAGCTCTACGACAAAATATTCAAGGGCACTCCCTAGGCGGAGGAACGCCGCCTAGAGAGGACGTAGTGAGGAGGGCCGATAGATTCGCCGCGACGATAGATCGCCTAGCCGGTAAAAAGGGGAAAGGAACTACGACAAGCTACACAACATATTCGACCCCAAGCTATACGTCGAACTCAAGTGCGAAAAAATAAGGGAGGGGCTCAAGAGCTATGAGGATAAGCTCCGCCAATACATCCAGCAGGGCTGTGAGAGCGCTAAGAAGTGCTACATGGGGCTCTACGCGTTGTTGGAAGCGCTCTGGCTGGCGGAGGGGCCTCCCCCAGTCCCTCGCGGACACGAGGGCGCCGACACACGACATATTCGACCACCTCTACGCCACGGCGATGGCGCTGAACTGGCTCACAGAGGGCGAGGAGCCGAGAGGCTACCTGGTTTTCATAGACGTCCCCGGGGTCCAGGAGTACATCTCGGCGGCTAGGAAGGCCGGCGACTTCCTCGCCGGCAGCTGGATAATATCGATGGCCGTGTGGCTCACGGCGTGGCGCTTCGCCAAGGAGTTCGGCCCCGACGTGCTGCTCAGGCCAACCGCCAGGCTTAATCCCTATTTCTACCTCTTCGTCGCGGGGGAGTTCGGGCTCGACGAAGAGCCCTTCAGGGAGGCGCTGAACAGAATAGGGGTATCCATTACGGCGTTAAGAGACGCCATCGCCCACCCGCTCGTAGGCGAGGGCATCCAGCTCGTGCTTCCGCCGTTTAGGTTCGAGGGCGGCGTCGCTAAGACCTGGGGGAGGGACGAGGTGGAACAAGAGGTGAAGCACGCCTTCGTCAAGGCGTTGGACTGCATAAATAAATTCATCCGGGGCGAAGACGACGAATGCGGGTTGCGGAGGGCAATTGGCGCAGGTCGGGCGGAGGGCGAGGGGCAACAACAAGGCCTCATTAAGTGCCTAGCCGACCTAGCCGCCGTGAGGCTCCCGGTCCGCGTAGCCGTGCTGGACGTGGGCGAGGAGTACGAGAGGTTTCGAAACGAGATGGGCGAATGGATTAAGAAAGTTGGGGAGGCGTGCCGGGAGGAGGGGCTGGGCTACTGCGACGGGGCTGAGTACCCCCTCTTCTTCGATTGGCTGTTAAGGCCCGGCGTAGGGGCGATGAAGCGAGTGGTCGAGCAGGGCCGTAGGCGCATACCCACGCCGGGGCCTTGGTTTAAGCCCAGCAACTACAACGACGTAGTTCCGGAGGACTCGCTGGGGCGGAAATACGTCGATGCGCTGGGACAGGCCGGCTGGAGGGCGTGTACCCTATGCGGTAGGGAGCCCGCCGTGGTTATTATGAGGAAGGAGCGGGGCCAGGGCGGCAAGGAGGTATTCGCGCGGGCGGATTACGACGAGTTGCTTAGGCAATGCGGGCTGCCGGGCCTCCCCGAGGGAAACGTCCAGAGGATTATAAGGCCGGGGGAGCACCTCGGCCCCAATTGCCTCGCGAAGCGCCTGCTCTACCTAAGGCTCAGGGACCTGGGCTTAGTAGGTTTCGAAAGCACCGAGGACGTGTCCTTTAGGTGGTACAGCAACATCGGCAATAGGCTTGTGGATATGATGCAGGGCAAAGCCCCGCCGGAGTGCGGGAGGGTGTTCCGGTACCTTACCGAGGAGAATAAGGACCTACAACAAGTCTGGGCCACGGCGAACCCGGTGGAGGACATGAGGCGCGAGTGGGCGAAGTGCATGAACAGCGTCAAGGACAATTTGGCTAAGCTGAACGATTTGCTGTCGCCGCTCCTGGGAGGCTATCCGCTCAAGCGGCGCGACGTGGTCGAGCTACACGGGCCGCGCCTCTTCTACGCGATAGTGAGGGGGACGGGGACAGCGTTGGCGATTTGTTAGCAGGCTGTCTGCCCATCGACTGGTATGAGGAGGTTAAAAGAGTGGGCCAAGTCTCGGAGAAGCTCCTAGACGTCTACAAGAGCTATGCCCAGAGCGTGGCGGGTGGTTGCCCGCGCCCGCCCGTGTTGATAACGCCGACCTTCAGAGTCGCCGTGTCTAGGGCGTTGTTCGTCACTTCGCTGAAGGATTGGGTCCAAGTCGAGGGTCTCATGGGCGAGTTGATCTACGCAGGCGGCGACGACGTAATAGCGCTTTTGCCCGTGGAGACGGCCCTCGAGGCGGCGGCTAAGCTCAGGGAGAACTACTGGGGCGGGGATGGGTTCCACAGGGCGGGTAACTTCGCAGTGCCTGCCCTCGTCGCCTACGGCAGAAGCTTCGCCGTGAGGTACGCACATATAATGGACATAATGTCGCACGAAATCATGGAGTCCCTCCACGACTTGAAGAAGCTGGCGAAAGAACGAAGGTGGCTTGCCTTCGAGAAGGACTCCGTCGCCATCACCAGCTCCCGCACCGACGCCAAAGGCGTATTGCCCATTAGGGAGAGAGACGCGCTGGACGTGTTAATCAAGATGTGGCAGGCCGTAAACGCCGGCTGGCTGAGCGGCGGAGCCCCCTACGACTTCGACCGCATCGCTGAGGGCGGCGAGGGCGCGCGGAGGTACCCGGAAGGTCTACGCCAAGCTGTTTGCCTATGCCTTAGCCAGGAATTGGGCAGGCGATGAGGGGGACCCCCAGTTGCTGGATTTGCAGAGCCGCGCCCTCTCTGTCGCCTCTAAATACGGCGGCGCGAGGGGCGCAGACGTAATAGATGGGCTCAAGGAGGGGCTGAGGATACTCAGGAGGATGCCATGATAGTCCGCGTCAAGCCTCTGGGCAGATTCCACATAGGCCTGAAGCAGGTCGGCGGCTTCGACGAAATAGGCGCGGACGCCGTGTGGGCGGCTCCGTTGCCCAGCACCGTGTTGGGCGCATTGGCGCAAATAGCGCTGTCGACTACGCCGAGCGACGCCGACCCCTTCACGGCGCTGGGGTGCAAGAGGTTCTGGGGCCCCCTGGTTGAGATAGAGGGGAGGCTACACTTCCAGGCGGGCCGCTACCTATACGGCGTTGAGAAGATCGGCGCCTACATCAAGGCGGCGAAGGAGGGAGGGAGGCCGCCCGAGCCCTCCTACGAAGTGCGCGAGGAGCTAAAGCCGGGCGTGAGGCTGAGCGGCGCGAAGACCGTGGAGAACCTCTACTACGCCGAGTTCGTGTGGATCGGGCGGCTTAACGGCGGCGCGGTTGAGCCGGGCCGAGTCGCCTACGTCTACTACGCCGACTGCGGCGCTCTGAGCGCCAGAAGGGGCTTGGCGAGGCTGGGGGGAGAGGGGAGGCTCGCCGAATTGGCGGTGGAGCAGGAGGGCGGCGCGGG
>JZWT01000102.1 GCA_000960885.1 Thermoproteus sp. AZ2
TTATTCAGCGCTTCGTGGCCCTCCAGTATCGCTTCGTCTACATAATCGCCGAGCCTCTTGGCGCCGATTACGGCGTTGACGAGGACGGCGTCGCCCGGCCTATCGCCGCCGGCGACGAACATGGCGCGCCTCATAAGCATCTCATGCCCCACGTGCGGGACGTTCCTAGTCTGGTGTGCGACTATCACGCGCCATTTTTTGCTCTCGATGTATCTCCGGGAAGCGGCGGGGGGCATCCAGAAGCGGGCGTAGGGCTCCTTAAACTTAGGCGGGTTCACTATAGCACCTTCCCCGCAATTGCCATGGGCTTCATAGAGCGGTAGATGAGCCAGCCTGGGTGTTTCTCGTCAAACCTCTTTTTAACAACTTCGCTATTTCTCTCCGGGGTGCCGAAGACCGCATCGGCGAACTCACGTCGATCGCCAAGTTTCCAAATCTCCTCCACCTTCAACACGGCGAAGGGCTTGCCCTTTAATAACAGCAATAGGTCATCCCCCTCCTTGACCCCAGCGGCCTTGATCTTCCTCTTCTGTAACGTCGTAGATTATGGGGAAGGGGAATAGCCAGCCGCTTAGGAGGCGCCTCTCCTTAAGCACTGAATCGACCTCATTCCTCGTCATGAAGCCCTCCAACGGGCTGAAGAAGCCGTAGGCGATAGACATAATTTCTCTATAGGGATTCCTAATCGGCGCGCCGTCGGGGCCCAAGGTAGGCTTAACCTCGAGCCTGGTCTTAACCTCCCAAAACGACTTAGCCCTATCCAGATCCTCGATCACGCTATAAACCAGCCTACCCCCATGGGGCTCATACATAAGACGCGGTTTACGGAATTAATTTTGAAATTTATTAACAAGTGATGAGAAATATCATTAATAAACACGGCTCACAAGAGTGATACTTATTCCCGCACTGCAACGATGCGGTCTCATTAACCTGTCCGAGGACATCTAAAACAAACAACTATCAATATCTTTCAGTATAAAACATTGTAGAAAAGGAGCTTGTCAAGTTTCCTAACCAATGCTGCAACTATCCCCATTGGCGTATATTGATGTAGCGCCCCTTAGAGGTGAGGGGCGAGGGAGCATTATTACACATCGGCGACGGCGCCGAATAGGGGCCCCCGCTCGACGACGATAGAGACGGCGAGAATTCGCCGCAAATAAAACGAGGAATCGGGGCGGCATGGCCACACGAAGATTTCCACCTCTACTTTTATTATAAAAAATTTATCGGTATAGAAATTAGTTATGGTATTATGTGTATTACTGGGCTAGTGCGGAAGCTCCATTGGCCGGTCCTCGGGTCCCTTCTCACATGCGTGAAGACGTGCCAATTCTCCTCGTCGATGTATGGATAGTCGGCGTTTAAGTAATAGCCCCTGCTCTCCCTCCTATTCATCATCGAGTAAACGACGGCTTGCCCAACGATCAGGCGGTGATAGAACTCCCACACCCTCAACAACTCGTGTAGGCTCGCCGCAGCGGCGTATCTAAAGTCCTCCTCAAGCATGTGCAGCAGCTCCCAACCGCGGTTGAGGAGGTAGGTGTTAGTGGTGTAGAACATGCCCCAGCCCGCCGCGTACTCATCCATAATCTTTTGTAGGCGGACGAGCAATTGGTACCAGTTTAAATAGTTGGGGTGGACCTCAAACCAATTAGTGAGCTGTGGCGGCATCTCGGGCGTCGTCGTCAGCGGCTTATTCTTGTGGTACCACTCGAGAGGCCTATACACGATCTCCTTATAACGCTCAATAGTATCGTTGCTTATAGTCGGCGTATAATCCTTAGCCGTTGTGAGCACATACCTAGCAGCGGCCTTGCCAGCGATGCGGCCCTCCGTAAACGAGCCGGAGCTAAACTTATGGCCGGAGGCGCCCACCACATCGCCAGCGCCGAACAAGCCCTCGACGGTCAACATGCGGTTGGGACCCCACCTATACTCGGGAGGGGCTATGTCGGGAGGGCCGGAAGCCCACATACCGCTCGAAGACGCGTGAGAGCCCTGAACATAAGGCTCGGTGGGCATGAGCTCGCTAGGGGTCTTCTGCGGATGTATGTTTTGAGAGGCCCAGCAGAGGGCCTGGCTGGGAGTCATGTCGAGGTAGTCCTCGAAGAGAAGCCTAAAGGACTCCATATCGGGAAGCTTCTCCTGGGTCTGCATGAGGTCGGGGCCCCTGCCCTCCTTCAGGTTTTGAATCGTGACCCACGTGCGGATAGGCGTCGGCGTCGGCTTAGCATAAGCATAGTCGTAGAATATTTTCGCCAACTCGGCCTTAGCCTCCTCCGGCAGCGGCTCCCACTGCCTCCCCCTAACGTCGGTGCTCCTCATCTTCAAGAGCAGGTATGGATAGCCGACGGGGCCATAGCCGTCCTTAAAGCGAATAACTATGAGTCTAAATTCCATATTAACGGTCTCAGCCCCGGCCAGTATTGGGATAGCAAGGCCTGAGCCAGAGGCCCATGTTGGGTACCAAGCCCTCCCAAGGCCCTCGCCGACGCTCCTAGGCCTATAGAGGAGCGAGGTGCCGCCCGCGGCGACTATTACCGCCTTAGCTTTAAAGACGTAGAAAGTCCCATCCCTAACATTAAAGCCGACAACGCCCGCGATCCTATTAGGCCTACTCTCATCGAGCAACGGGTGCGTCACTACGACCCTCTCGTAAACCTCATCGGCGGACTTCCTACAGGGCTCCGCTATGATGGCCTTATAGGATTCGCCATGAACCGGTATTTGCCAGCGACCAGTCCTAATATATTTCCCGGTCTTCGGGTCGCGCCACAGCGGCAGGCCCCACTCATCAAATAATTTAATCGTAGACGTCATGTGGCGAGCGACGTCATAGACCAAATCCTCTCTAGCGATCCCCAACAAGTCGTTGCGGACGTACTCTACAAAATCTTCAGGCTTGGGATCGTCGGGGTCCGCAGTAAATGTGCCAGTATTAACAGCGGACAGGCCCATGCCCACCGCGCCGCTCTTCTCCAAATTCGCCTTCTCTACCAGCGTGACTTTACATTTATTACGACACCAATACTTAGCCTCAAAAACAGCGCCGCAGCCGGCCATTCCGCCGCCGACAACCAAGATATCCGTATCTACGATTTTAGTGGGAAAATTCATACCCTCACTTCAACCTGACTTCAAACTTTCCACAGTTTGTTTATACCTCATTAAACTTCCCACAACCCTTATAGTCTGTCTAGGCCTCGGCAGCTCGGGGAAGCCCAGATACTCAGGGTTATCCTCCATAGCTAACAGCTCAGAATCTAGGTCTTCGCGCGGCGGTATGTCCAGGGCGCCGCGGGCGCTGCCCCAAGGCGTAGTCCTAATCGGCGATGCAAATTCGTAAATAGTCCCATCGCGGTACATAATACGCCAATAGATAATATTCCGCTTCGTATCCCTAATAACGCCAAGCCTCATGCCTAGAGGCGCAAAGTCGGCATACGTCCTGACATCGACGGCGTGTTCGGGACAATACTTGACACAATTCAAACACTCGGCGCAGGAGACTGGGTCTGCATTATAGGCCCTCCTCGTCTTTGTATCATATTGCATATTATCTGCTGGACATATGTCGATACATTTCCCGCAGCCTTTACATAGCGACGTATATACAAATGTAGGCATATTACAATGCAGAACGCCCCATCTAAAAATATTGTTACAAATCCCCGAGAAATAAAAGTTTTAAATCGAAAAACTTACCTAGGTGATGATTATAAATCAATGTGGAATATATACATGCTTAAAAAGCCCAATCAGCTGGAATGTTATCGATATCTTGGCTATAATTACAGTCATTTGGATTATTATCACTTTTATCTATAAGGGTATTAAGCAATACAGGGTCTTTAATTACCCCCAGATATATTCAATGATACCATACTCAGAGTGGAACAATAAGTTATTGGGCAAGTCCAATACGGGCGCTGGGCGTTTAATCGCCGGCTTCTTCAAGACCCTCTTCGTCGACGCATTAACCATGGCGGTCTTTCAGTTGCCAGTTCGGGGAGAGCTATGCCGAGGTTACTAGGACGAAAACCACGAAGAGGGCAGCCAAGTTATTGATCGTCTGGGGCTTCATATTCGCCGGTCTCTCTACCGTAATCGCCTATATAACATTTCCCCACAACTATATAGTACTAAATATTACGAATCCAGCAAGAATATTGGGCATGCTTGGCGGCATTTTTATAATCATCGGGGCCGCGATATGGCTTTCCGTTAGGTATAAAGAGGTGAATTACAAGGGCATTTTTGACCTCATCGGCGCCGAATACCTGCCGGTCATAGTGCTCCTCATCGGGATAAGCGGCTTCCTACTACAAGGAGCCATACTAGCCTATGCGACTTACGGCCCAACCCCTCTTCGTAGAAGGCCTTCCTTTGGACCGCAATACACTTCCACGCAATAACGGTTGCGGCCTTCTTCTGGCTCTTCTTCTGGACAAACGCAGACCACATAATCTACATGTTCTTCTGGCGCACATATTACCACGCCTACGAGGGACTACCGAACATCACGACGAGGCTACCGCCAGAGACGCTCCACCCACTAAACAGAACAGGAAGAGAAATACAGGGAGGATATAGATACTAGGTAAACCACAAGTTTTTGCCCCTATTCCGGCCCGGTAGAAAGGCAGACGGCCCCCTTCTCGTGGGGCCTTCTTCTCACCGCCGGAGGCGGGTCGGCCCCTCTACGAGCGCCGCGGGACGGGCAGTCCTCTAGAGCGCCGCGAGGGATTACGCCTATTTAGCGGGATCGGGCCTCCAGCACCGCCTCACTATTATTAGGGCCGGCCTCTGCCCAGCGTAGCTCGGCAACTCCTCTATCGTTGCTCTCCTACACGAACCGCCCCTCGATACATTTATACATATGTAGACCTCGCCGGATGGACACGTCTCCCTGAGAGCGTTGGCGACCTCGACCAGTTTATTCCCCATCATGAAGATGACGAGGGTATCCGCCCTTATGTTGGACACCACGTCGGGGCCGAAGTGCGGATAGGCCAGGAGAGCTACGTGCCTCAGCTCCTTGCCATCCGTGAGCTCGATCCTGTGCAGCGCCGCCGCCGCGGTGAACGAGCTGACGCCCGGCACCACCTCGCAGGGGACGCCCCTCGCCTCAGCTTTTCTACATATCTCCAGCCCCCTGCCGAAGATCGTCGGGTCGCCGTTCTTCAACACAACCACCCTCTTCTCGCGCGCCTCCTCTATCAGCGCCTCAACAGCCCTCTCGTGCTCCTCCCTCCTCTGGCCAATCCTCACCCTAGCCGCCCCTTTAGCCAACGCAACTATATCCTCCGGCACCAAGTCGCCGTAGGCCACTACGTCCGCCTCCTGCAACAGCTCCAACGCCTTCAGCGTGAGGAGTTTAGGATCCCCAGGCCCCGCCCCCACCACGTAGAGAGGCGACATAGCGCCCTCAAGACGCCCTAGGCATGGATATACCGGAGATGCGCCCCTTTATTAGTACGCCACCTCGTCCATCGCACAAGCCCCTCCCCAGCTTAACCGCCCCCTCTACCTCCCTCGTCTCAGCCGCATTCAACGCCTCGCCGAACACAGGAATCGGAACTCGAGCAATATCCATATAATTTTAAATATTATAGCAAGCCAAAAAATATTTATTTTCAACTTCTTTAGACACAGCCCGTA
>JZWT01000103.1 GCA_000960885.1 Thermoproteus sp. AZ2
CTTCTATACCGGCGTATATTTAGACCGAGGATTCCGCAACCGTTTTCGGCACCTTTATTCTTGGTTGTCGAAGCTAAGGCTTTGACTAATAATACCAGGTTCCATGCATATATCAACATAATCTATTGGAATGGGAGCCGTGCGCCGTAGCGCTCTAGAACACGCGTTGCTCTGCCACGCCAATCTAGGTCTACGTATCACGTGATAGTTAATGGCCTTAGCTGTGGGTTAGGTGAAGCCCATGGGCCGTTAAAGCCTTAGGAAGGGCAACGCTGAGGCTACGCGGAGCGCGCTTATGATTAATAATAGCTTTCTCCCCGCGCCGTCGAGGCCGTCCCCGCCTCGCCCAAGCTTGATACGCCACGGAGCCCAGCTCGGAGCCCACGAGCGTGGAGACGCCTATAACTAAGTTCAAAACAGCTATCGCCTTCCTTTTATCCTCAGCCCTATCGGCGACGTAGGCTAAATAGGCTACGTTGTAGATCGAGTTGCTGAGGCCCGCCAAGACGTTTACGGCGTACAGCGGATAGATATTTGGTGAAAGCGCGTAGGCGAGCGTAAACGACGAAAGTATAGGGCCCTCGGCGGCCATCAGCGCCTTTAAATTCTTGTCGGCTAGTCTCCCAACACCCCTCTGTAGGGCCAGAGTAGACGCGCCGGCTATTATGTTCAACACGGCTACTTGGAGCGGGGTCATATGGTAGACGTAGACCTGCATAGCCGAAAATATAGGCCAAGCCGATGAGAAGACCACCATGAAGAGCCCGAAATATATGTAGAACCGGAGCGGCCCTATGTCCCCCCTCCCAGGCCCCGCCTCCACGGTCTCTGCGCCCTCGACGCCCCTCAGCAGGAGGCTCGAGGCCAATATCGAGGCGGCGGCCGCCAAGAAGACCATCTTTATTAGAAGCGGATCCGACCCCATATATAGCCCGGCGATTAGGGTTGCTACGAGGGAGCCCAAGGCGCCGTAGAAGGAGAAGTCGGCCAGCTTAGAGCCCCTGGCCCCGCGCGTATGTCTTTCGAACAACAACATGAGGCCGTAGCTAGATATGCCCAACGCGGCCATTGACAAGGAGTATAGGGCTGTGTAGGCCCCGGGGTGCTCCATGAGCAAAGCCATGGCTATGAGCGATATGGCGAGCGCGGCGTTGGCGATCCTTATTATCGTCAGGGGCGGCGCCCTTATCCTCCCGCCTAGATAAGCCGCTATGCTGGTCAAAGAGGTCCCAGCCGACGACACGATGCCCAGCAGAGGGCCTTGCACGCCCATGGCGGCTGCGACGTAGGAGGCATATGAGGTATAGCTGGCGTTGGCCATGTTGAACAGCAGCCCGTAGAGCCTAAGCCTTATGGCCGACTTTCGCACGGGGCATGTACGGCTCCTTAATATAAGCTCCTCGGCGCGTAACGCATTTTAGCCGGGGCCCGCCAGAGGCTGTGAATATCCTAGTCACAAACGACGACGGCATATATTCGCCGGGCCTAAAGCTCCTCTACAACTTCGTGAAGGATTTGGGGAGGGTCTACGTAGTTGCGCCCGAGACCCCCAAGTCTGCGTCTGGGCTGGGCATAACTCTGCACAAGCCGCTCAGGGTCTCCAAAATGGAGCTGGAGGGCATGGAGGCCCACGCGACCTCGGGCACTCCCTCCGACACAATATACCTAGCCGTGTTAGAGATAGCCGATAAGATAGACGTGGTGATCTCCGGCATAAACATAGGCGACAACACGTCTCTCCAAGTCGTGTTGTCCTCAGGAACTATCGGCGCGGCGCTCCAGGCGGCTCTCCTCGGGATACCAGCCATAGCGCTCTCAGCTGACGTAAATGAGCCGGAGGAGCTTCTGGCCGACCCAGCCCTTATTTCGGCTATTAGAAATATCGCGAGAGCCTCCATAAAATTCGTGTCGTCTAACGGGATGCCGCGGGGAGTCGACGTCATAAGCATAAACTTCCCTAGGCGCTTTAAGCCGGGCGCCGAGGTTAAGCTGGTCCCCGCGGCTAAGGTTAAGTTCTCCCAAAAAATTGATAGGAGGCGGGACCCCCGCGGAGGGGCGTATTATTGGCTCTACGGCGAGCTCGTCGAGCCTGAGCCGGAGACCGACGTCTACGTGGTCCACAAAGAGGGCAACATAGCGCTTACGCCCCTAACCTTTAACATGAACGCGCTTGGGCCTAGGGCCGAGGCGGACCTGAAAACCCTCGGAGCGCTCGTCGACGAGCTGAATAGGTCTCTCGGGAAATGAGGGCGCCCTCCTCGCGGTAGCCTAAGGCTTCGGCGCGGCTGTCTAAAATGCGTATATCTCCTCGGTTAAGTATTTAAAGTGGGAAATATAAGTGGGCGTGAAGAGGAGGGTCGATTCAAGGGGCCGTATCTCTATCGGCGTTGAGAACGCCGGAAAGGTCATGTACGTGGTCAAGGTAGGCGATAGCTATTTCGTAACTCCCGATGAGGGGAAGGCCGAGGAGGTCAAGCGGCGGGGGTTAGAGGTCGTCTTGTCGGCCTATATGCGTCTGCTCGAGGAGTTGGGCGAGCCGTCGCCCGAGGAGGTTGAGGAGGCCGTGGAGGAGGAGCTATGGAGAGGTGCATCCTCGACACGTCGCTCTTAATATCAAAGAGGATAGACATTGCCCTTAAGTGCAAGCATAGGCTAGTCACGCCCGTGGTGGTCTTGGAGTACCTCACGTGGGCTAAGAAGAGCGCGGAGGCCGCGGCTGGGCCTAGGAGGGAGGGATATTTGAGGTTGATGCGGCTATTCCCCCACCTGCTCGCCGCACTGGACGTCGAGGTCGTGAACAGCATTACTATAGACGACGTGGGGAAGGCAGTTGAGTTGGGCTATAAGCAGAGGAGTCAGCATGGGGGATGCCCTAATATCGGCGGAGGCGGTAAGACAAGGCGCCGTGGTTTTGACGAGGGATAAGGATTGGGCGCGGTTGCCCGAGGTCAAGAGCGTTATCGTCTAGCGCGGCTGGAGCTCCGCGGAGCTTATTAATAGGCTTATCGAGGGATAAGTGGAGCGGGCCTTGAGCCGGCGGTGCGAAAGAGTCGAGCTGAGGCGGGGCTGGCCCCCTGGCCAAGTCAAGGCTAGGCGCTTCGTTATTTACGACGTCTTCGATCCGCCGTCTATAAGGCCCGAGGAGCACTCGATCTTTATAAAAGGCGCTGTGGAGAAGCCGATAGAGGTGCCGTTGTTGAGGCTAGCGCTGGATTACCCATGCGTGGACCTAGTCGCCGACTTCCACTGCGTCACGGGCTGGTCCATAGAGGGGGTGACGTGGAGAGGCACCCCCCTTAGAGTCCTCCTAGAGGAGGCGAGGCCCCTAGGCCGCCACGGGCTGGCTTGGGGCGCAGACGGCTACAGCGCCTATCTGCCGCCGGAGGCCCTCTTCGACGAATATACGATAATAGCTTGGGCAATGAACGGCGAGTTGATCCCGCTTAAGCAGGGGCCCCCGCCAGGCTCGTTGCGCCCACACGCTACGCGTGGAAGAGCGTGAAATACTTCAAGGGCCTCGAGGTCCTAGAGGCCCCTGCGCCCGGCTATTGGGAGGCCCTCGGCTACTCCATGAGTGGAGACCCCTGGCGCGAGGAGAGGCTGGGCCCGCCCATGAGGGGGCGGAGGGCATCTCTGTAGTCTTTGCACAAATAATAAGGCCTTTAAGTTAAAGGACAATGGATTTATATGCAGGAGTTGAAGAAATATGTGGCGTCGGCCCATCTAGCAATTCAGCCGTTCCTAGACGTCAGATGTTTCGGCGCGCCCGAGCTCTGCTCCGATAGGAGGCAGATAAGATTCAGCAGATACACTGCGATTAAAAAATAGGCCTTTTTCTTCCATCGCCGAATCCCTCGTACAAGCCGTATATTACGGCGTAGACTAATACGGGATAGGCCACGGGTCTCTCCACTATCGGCGGCTCGCCGAGGGCTATGTAGAGCGCCAGCGAGACGAGGGTCAACGCACCCATAACTACGCCGAGCCATCTAAGCCAAGCCGGGCCCTCGGTGAGGAGCCCTAACGCGATTACGGCGAGGCCGCCGAAGAGGAAGGCTATTAGCGATGATAATGTGTGAAGGCCGTAGGGGGAGCCCTCGGGGAATAGGCCGACTCCAAGCGCGCCGGCTCCCGCGAGCGCTAGGAGGGCCGTGGACAGCGCGCGCCTTCTGGTCAACGCGCCGACTCCGTACGACGAGGCTAACACCATTAAGCCCAGGGCTGCGGCCGATGAGTTGAAGATGGCGGCTATGAATGGGCCGGCCTTGGCGGAATTCCCCAAATCGCTTATATAATTCGCCCATACGCTGTAGCCTGGATATAGGGCTTGCGCTATAAAAACTATTATTATAAATTGTAGAGAGCCAATAGCTAATACGAGGGGGTAGATCCTCATGTATCGCCTTATGGAGATATTTTAAAGTTTTTATAAAAGCCGAGGGGTTAAGAGCCAAGCTATTCTCCAGCCGCCCTGGTCTTTCTCGAGCTTCAATACGCTGGAGCACTTGAGCGAGACTATAGGCGGATCCGGCCTGCCGACTACGAGAATAGTGGCCAGGCGCGCTAAAAAGGGCGCATGGCCCACCACCATTGTCGGTTTGCTCGTGCCCCTCAACATGGCGGCCCATATAGAGGGCGCGTCGTTGGGCCCTAGGCTGTCGGCCTCCCTCATAATCTTCGGCGAGAGGTATTCGGCGAATATCTCGGCGGTTTGCCTAGCTCTGAGGCTATTGCCGTATATTACCTCGTCGACTACGACGCCGGCCTCCCTAAGGCGTAGGGCGACCCTCCTAGTCTCCCTAATCCCCTCATCGGTCAACCTCCTATCGGGGTCCTCTAGCTCAGTATAGGCCTTGCCGTGGCTGGCCAGATATAACACTGACGAGTAAAAGCTCTTAAATAAGAATATCGATGCGCCTATGCGCGTCGGCTTAATAGGCCTCGGAGTAATGGGCTGGAGGATAGCCGCCAACTTGGCCCAAGACGGGCTATTATCCGCCGTATTCAACAGGACTCGCCAGAAGGCTGAGGAGTTCTCCAAGCGATACGGGGTACAAGCCGCTAGGGACTACGGAGAGCTGGCCAAGTCGGCCGACCTAATTATAACTATGCTATCCGACGACGAGGCGGTGAAGGAGGTAGTGTCGGCGCTCCTCCCCTACGTCGCCTCTAAGATCGTGGTGGATATGTCCACAATTTCGCCGGAGACCTCCACCTCGTTGGCCGAGGAGGTGAGGAGACGCGGCGGCGTTATGTTCGACGCGCCGGTGATAGGCACCTCGGTCGCCGTCGAGAGGAGGGCTATAGTGGTCCTAGTCGGCGGCCCTAAGGAGAGCTATCCCCCCGTCGAGGAGGTGTTGAGGCACACGGCCAGCGCCGTGGTGTACGTGGGGCCCAACGGCTACGGCCTATACGCGAAGCTAGTCAACAACCTATTCCTCGGCGCCTATTTGGCGGCCTTAGCCGAGGCCTTCAGCTTCGGCGTTAGGGCAGGCCTAAGCCCTCAATTCCTAATCGATTTATTGACCAAGTACAGCTCAGCTAGATCCCCCACGAGCGAGCTAAAGGCGCCTAAGCTGGCCGCGCGCGACTACAGCGTCCAATTCGCCATTAAACACATGCGCAAGGACCTAGAAATAATTCAAGAGGTGGCGAGG
>JZWT01000104.1 GCA_000960885.1 Thermoproteus sp. AZ2
GCCCGCTTGATCACGGCCGCGGCGGCCCTTATAGCCGCCTCTGCGTCACGCCTAGTGAAGTACTCGTGGGGGGCTCCCTCGGCCTAAGCATCTGCGTATCTGCTCGGTATGTAGAACTTGTCGAGAAGGAGCAAGGCCCCCTACGTCTTGGGGCACGCCGCCCGGAGCCCCGCCGGCCTAATAAGCGCGTGCCCCCGAGAGAGCTTCCCCAAGCCGTATAGAGAGCTTTCAGGGAGAACCCGGCCGCTCGGTGGGCCTTGAAAGAGGCCTAGTTGTAGAGCCGTTTAGGTCGTTGAGCCGATTGATGCGTCTGCTTCGCGGCGCTGATCCACCTAATCTGTAATGTATTATTAGGCCCAGCGATATGAGGCTTTGCCCGGGGGTCGGCCCGGCGAGCCCGCGCCGCTTAAAGCCTTCAGCGGGAGCTCGCGGCGCCCGTCGGAGCCCCCGTATATGCCCGCTTAGGCGGGACCTGCGCAGGGGCTCATATATTATTATACAAATCGATATATCTGTGGCCAAAATAATTCACGTATTCCGCGGCGCGTGGACCCACGACGGCGCAGGGGTTAAGCTCTACCGCGCCTTCGGGGGGCCCACAATCGCCGAGCTGACGGACCCCTTCCTCCTGCTGGACCACTTCGGGTCGCGTAACCCCCACGAATACCTCATGGGCTTCCCCTGGCATCCCCACAGGGGCATCCAGACCGTCACTTATTTGCTCAAGGGCGAGGTGCGCCACGGCGACTCCATGGGCTATTCCGGCGTAATAGGGCAGGGCGACGTGCAGTGGATGAACGCGGGAAGCGGGATATTCCATGAGGAGATGCCTAGGCCCAGCCGGAGGGTGGAGGGCGGCGTCGAGGTGGAGGACCCCGAGGTCTCCGGATTCCAGCTCTGGGTCAATTTGCCCAGAGGCCAGAAGATGTCCGATCCAGAATATAAAAATATCAAGAGCAATAGCATCCCTGCCGTCCGGCTTGACGAGGGCGCCGTGGCGAAGCTAATAGCCGGGAGGCTCTACGAGCGCGGCACGGGGGTCGTGGAGGGGCCTGTCTCGGGCTTAAAGACGCCGGTGGCCTATATGGACGTGAGGCTTGAGGAGGGGGGTTGCCTTCAGGGCCTCGGCCAAGGAGGGCTGGACTGTGTTGGTCTACGTCTATAGGGGCTCCGCCTCTTTTAACGGCCGCAGGGTATCGGCCGGGGAAATAGCGCTGTTCGATAGATCAGGCGGCGAGATCCTCGCGGAGGGCGCCGGGGCCTTCCTATTCCTCACGGGGATGCCCCTAGAGGAGCCCATCGCCTGGTGGGGGCCCATAGTCATGAACGCCTGGGACGAGATAGAGACGGCGAGGCGCGAGCTGGCCGAGGGAAGATTTGTCAAAAAGGGCGCGCGGGTGGTGGACATATAATGATCCTAATAGCCGCGGAGTCCGGCGTCTTGACGGCCGAGGGCGCCACGTATTGTTGCGAGGGGCTGGACGTAAACGACGCGGCGGAGGGCTTGATATGCGCTTGGCAGGGGCTGTACCGGCTGGAGGGGGGAAAGCTTGAGAGGCTGTCCGAGAGGCGGTGCTGGCGCCTCATCCCCTGGGACGACGACGTTTTGGCGTCGCTGGAGGGGCCCCTCATCTTCAGCGCCAGAAAGGGCAGGGCCCTCGCCGACTACCGCCCCTACGCCAAGGGCTGGTTTTTCTTCCACGGGGAGCCCCACATCACCGATATGGCGCAGTACAAGGGCCAGTACGTAGCCGGCGTTGAGGTCGGGAGCCTCCTAATGGGCCCGACGCCGCTGGAGCTGAGGCCCTTGGAGTTCTCCGAGGATATCCACAACCTCCTCCCGCTTGGGGGAAGGCTCCTAGTGGCCACGGCATCCGGCATATACGCGACGGAGGGCCTCTCCCGCTTCGAGCTTAAGGCGGAGGGGTACGCACACGCGCTGGCGCGCGCCGGCGGCGCGGTGGCGGCCCACGTCATGGCCGAGAGGCCCGTGATCGTGTCGAGGGACGAGGGGGAGACTTGGCGAAACCTAGGGCTCAAGCTCCCCGAGCCCGCCTTCGGCACCACGGGGCTGTTGTGCGAGGGCGAGATCTGTATCTACTCAACCTCGGAGACCTACCGGCTGGATCTAAGGAGGGCCGCGGCCGAAAAGCTCTTCGGCCCCCACCCCATGGCGAGGAGAGTGGTTAAAATCGGCTAGGAGGCCGGGGCCGTTACGCCTAGCGCGCCCGCGCCGGTGAGCCGCAGACGGCCCTCACCACGTTGTAGGTGTAGGGGTGGAGGTGCAAGTATTGGGCGTGGGTGTTCCACTTCACTATCCCGTCGCGGCCCTCGCCTATCCCTACGCCCCTCTCGAGCTTAATTACGGCCTTCACCCTCTCCTTTAGGATGAGCTTAGAGTAGTGGAATTCGTGGCCCTTCAGCTCGGCCCCCAGCGGCGCTATCGGCGTCTCGCCCACCACTCGGCCCCACGCGTATCCCTTCCCCACCGGCTTCTTCAACATGACCGAGTGCCCCTCTATTACGCCGACCATCTCGTACTCCTCGCCCCCGACTATGATCGAGGAGGTCAAGTACATCAAGCCGCCGCACTCGGCGTATATCCTCCCGCCGCGCTCGGCGAATTGCGCCAGGGCGCTCCTGAAGGGCCTATTGCGCTCTAGCTCCTCGGCCAAGACCTCGGGGAAGCCCCCGCCTATTATTAAGAGATCTACGTCGGGGATTGAGGAGTCCCTCAGGGAGTTCACCAAGACCGCCTCGCCGGCCGCGGCCGCCTCCTCCAACACCTCGGGGTAGTAGAAGGTGAAGGCGCGGTCCGCCACGACGCCCACTCTGCACTTGGTCGGGGGACCCTCCACCTCGGCGGCCGCCGGCGGGGGCTCGAGGGGCTCCACGTCCTTAGCTATCCTGAGCAGGGCGTCTAGATCTATATAGGGCAAGACGTAGCGCTCTATCACCTCTGCCAAGCTCTCGGCGTCGCCCCTCTCGCCGACCGGCGTAAGGCCTAGGTGTCTGTAGGAGAATGCCTCCGCCACTTTGTCGCTCCTGGGCACAGCCCCTATGACCTCCACCTCCTCCGAGAGGGATTTGCTCAGCTTCTCCGCCTGCCTTCTGGTGATGTTTGTCAAAATAACTGCGGGTATCCTCACGGCTGGGTCGAAGGACTTAAGGCCTCTGACCACGGCCTTCAGAGTCCTGTTGGTCCTCTCGCCGTCTAGCACCAACACCAACGGGGGCCTTAATCGCCTTAGCCACCTGCGCCGTGGAGCCCAGCTCCGTGTAGCCGTCGACAGAGTCGTAAAGCCCCAGCACCCCCTCGACCACCGCCACGTCGAAGCCCGCCGAATATTTCGCGAACCTCCTCAGGACCCCCTCCTCGCCCATGAGGACGTAGTCCAGATTTCTGCTGGGGACTCCGGCGAAGGCTCTGTGGTAGGAGGGGTCTATGTAGTCGGGGCCTATCTTGAAGGGCGCCGCCCTCAACCCCCTCTTGAGCAGGCCGTACATAATAGCGGTGGAGATAATGGTCTTGCCGCTCATCCCCTTAGGGGCCGAAATAACGACGCGGGCGGACACGGGGCGGCGGGCTCACCAAGTCAGAGTTATCTTGGCCTCGGCCGCGTATTCGTAAAAGGAGGCGATGCCGACGATCTTTACGCCCTCGACGACCTCGTCCTCCTTTATGTTGAAGGTGGCGGCCGCCGATGAGCAGAGCCACATCTTGCCGCCCATGTCCATTATCTGCTTAAAGCGCTCTTGTATCTGCTTGTCGAGCTTTTCGAAGACCTTCTTCTTAACCACGTGTGCGCCGTCCAGCGTCCAGAAGATCAACACGTCGAAGCCCATCGAGAGGGCCGCCAAGGCGTATCCCAGCATTGTGGAGATCCTAGGCGTATCCGCGGGAGGCATTGTGGCCAAGAAGGCTATTTTGTCGGCCATGCCTCCCTCCATTCAACCGAATTAAAAAAAGTTATTAACTAAATAAATAAAATAGACGCTCGGCGAGGCTTGCGCCTTCACAGCCCGCCGCCCTTTGCGCGGCCTCAACATTTCTACGCAAAACGCTACTCTTCTATTTATTTTTGTAGAGATAATTAGTTTATTGCTCCCATGTGTTAATAAGGCTTTTTAGCGTCTGCCGGGGGGTTGCCATGCACGCGGCTGAGGCGGGCCACGAGGCGGTCTTCAAGCTAGGCGACACCTCCAGCATAAAGCCCTTTAAGGCTAGGCCGGAGGCCGTCAAGGCCTTACACGAGAGGGCTGGGCTAAAGTTGCCCGAAAACCCCGTGGAATACGTCAAGAGGAGGCTGAGGGAGGTGGCCAACGCCAATAGGAACGTCAAAATGGCCGTGGAGGTCTGCGTCCACTGCGGCGTCTGCCTCGACAACTGCCCCACCTATATCCGGACCAAGGACATCTTCAACTCCCCCGTGGGGAGGGCCGAGCTTATAAGGGCGGTCCTTAAGGCGGACTCCCCCAGCGGCAGGCTCTTCGGCAAATTGGCCGGAGCCGTCAAGCTCGACGAGCAGCACTTGGAGAAGATATACACCTACTACTACCAGTGCCTCGAGTGCAGGAAGTGCGCATACGCCTGCCCCTTCGGCATAGACCAAGCCGACTTCACAAGGGCTGTTAGAAGCGTCTTATACGAAGCCGGCATAGTGTCTAGGTACATCGCGACCGTCATAGACGCCGTGGAGCGCACCGGGACCAACTTGGCCATGAAGCCCGCGGCCGTGGTCAAGTCCATAACAGTCGGGCTGGAGGCTCTGGCGAGGTACACGGGGGCTAGGCCGGCGCTGTTGATTATTCGTAGATGTAGCCGCCGCGGGCCGGCCGCCTCAACATAATCTTCTACAGTGAGATATAGATCCCGGCGGATCTTTAGTTCTTGTACATAATACTTATATATATAAATACGTTGGACCACATGGGCCCAAAGAAGGAGAGGGTAAATATAGCCGTGGCTAGGGACGTCGCCGAGGAGCTTGCGAAGCTCGCCGAGGCCGGCGGGATGACCCAATTCGCGCTGGCCTCAGAGCTGCTACGCACAGGGATAGACCTAATGAAGAGCGGCTACGCGTCCGCCCAAGTAAAAGAGCTGGTCAGGTTCTACAAGATTATGACGGAGCTCGAAATAGTGCCTATCCCCGGGAGGCTCCTCGACCGCTTGCTCACAGATATGTATAAGCTGAATAAAGACGCCGTCTTAAACGCCTGGTGCGAGGCGGGGAGGGCGTTGGCCGGCTACATCAAGGCCCTCTTCGGCGACTTATCGGCGGCCGTCTCCCTATTGCCGCTCCTCTCCAAAATAGTGCCCGTCAAGAGGTTCGACGTAAGGGTCGCTGATAAGGAGGCTGTCATAGAGATCGTGGGCATAGGCTACGGCATAGAGAGCGTGGAGGCCAACGCCGCCGCGGCTAAGTGCTTGCTGGAGGACTTCGGCTATAAAATTACCGAGCAGGTAGTGGCGCTGGGCGTTATTAAGATAGTAGGAGAGCGCTAGTCGTTCTAAAACACTGTTAATAACATTTATAGTTATGGGGCTAACGGGC
>JZWT01000105.1 GCA_000960885.1 Thermoproteus sp. AZ2
CACCGGTTGCGTCTAAGAATAGAAAAAGGAAAACGATTTTATTTAAGGCGTCTTACCAATATCCGTAGATAGCCCTCGGGGGTTTTCTCCGAGGACACAACTTCGTGGCCCATGCGCCTGGCCCACGCCTTTATGTCGGGGTCGGCCGCTGGGTCCGTCGCGAGGACCTCTAAGATATCCCCCACGTTTATTTGGGTGATAGCCTTGGCCGTCTCCATCACGGGCATGGGGCAGAACTTGCCCCTGACGTCTAAGGTCTTGGCCGGCTTCATATGAACAAGGTGACCGCGGCGTCCTTAGCCCTCTCTAGGAACGTCGCCGCGCCCACGACGTCGTCCACGAAGTCCGCCAACGCCGACTTGTCCTTTATGCCGAACAACTGCATAGTGGTGGAGCACGCGTATATCTTGACGTTGCCCATGGCCTTCGCCTGCGCTAGGAGCTGGTGCCACGGCGGCATGTTCATCTCCTTCATAGCCTGGGCCACCGCCGGGCCGTATTCGGCGTAGTCCGAGGATATCTTCGGCGGCGCGTTCAACATCTCCTTTCTAATCGCGTTTAAGCCCCAGAAGGTGAAGAAGAGCTCCACCTCCCAGCCGCCGGCCGCGGCGGCGCTGGAGAGTATGGCTACGGGGTACAGCTTATCGACGGAGCCGCTCCAAGCGATTATCGCGAGCTTGGCCTTCTTCTTTACTTCTTCGGCCATAGCCGCATCTGAGATTGCCTTAAAATATTTTATTATCAGCATAATGTGTGAAATATTTGCTTTATACTAAAACTTTAAAAATTCTTGCCGGCAGCCGCGGCGAGAGAAAGTAAAAATAAGTAGCTAAAAAGATATATGGCAAGCTTAACGGCGCCGCTATATTTCCGGGAGATCTTAAGGCTCTTCGGCGGGTTGCGGGAGGCGAATAGGCTGATAGGGTGGCTCACCTACTACGGCTATAAATGGCGTAAGGAGTTGAAGGAGGCCGGCGTGGACCCGAAGAAGCCCTAGTGGCATACGCGCTGGAGCGGGCGATAGAGGTCGGCGTGAGTCCGCCGGTCGAGAAGCCGCCCAGGCGGCCGACTAACACCTTCCTGCTACAAGCGCTCGAGCCTGTCGAGGCCTTGGACGGACTCGGCATAGTCGCGGTGGCCAAGGGCGAGGTCGATGAGGGCACCATCTCGGCGATATACGACGCCTTTACGATCTCGGAGTTCTACACGTTCCTGAACATGGCCATGTATAGGCTGACCCGCGTAGATCGGTATAAGTCGCTAGTGGTCCCCTACGCCTATAGGGGGCTGAGCTGGAGATATTGAGGGGCTTCAACCAGAACATCACACCGCATGAGCCATACTATCCGCTCCCCGACGCCGTCAAGGACTTATGTAAAACCGAGGCCGAGGGCGCCGTCTCCATCTACTTATTCCACCGCTCGCGAAACATAATAGAGGATCTGCGGTGTCTGCGGCAGAACGTAAAGGAGGTCGTAGTCGCGGCGCTCCCGCTGGAGGCTCCGCCAGCGCTTATAGCGCTGGGGGCCGCCGTCGGCTTCGTCAGCTTCTACAGAGCCGACGAGATCAGCGAAGTGATGAGGGAGATGGGCTTTAGGAGGGGCCGGATGTACCTGAAGAGGCCCTACTACTTAGCTAGGTGGGCGAGCCATTAATAAGCCCTTGTTAATAACATATTTATTAATTCTTGTGGGCCCTCTTATGCAAGTATATAAAACTATAAAGATAAGCGGGGCCCACTGCCTAAGCCCCGTTGAGCTCAAGAAGGCCATCACAGACGTGCCCGTGGGCGGAGTATTGGAGGTGCTCACAAACGACGCGTGTGCGCGTGAGGATATACCCGCGTGGTGCCGCTTCACTAAAAACGAGCTGCTGGCGTTTGAGGAGCTCGACGGGGGGTGGATGCGGTTTTTGATAAGGAGAGCGAGGTGATCTGCGCCCTCGTCCTTACGCCCAACCGCGAGGCGCTCCGCCTATTCGACGTCATGAGGCCGGACTTCGTCTTCTTGGCGTACCGCGACAGAGAGCTATACGAGGCATTGAAGGGCTTCGACGTCTATATCTGCACCTATCTGCAGGGGGGAGGGGCCGAGGGGCGCCAAGGCGGCAGACCCCCTAAAGTTCCTCGAGGTGTGCGCAGGCGCGTTGGTGATAACTATATAACGTCTGCGCCGGCGCCGCGTGCAGCATGCCCGTAAAAGACGCCGACGCGCTCGCGAAGGCCGTTAAGGAGTTTAGGGCAGATTTCTATAGGCTAGATTAGGCGCGCCGGCCGGGGCTATCCGCGGCGCGGCCCTGGGCGGCTCGGCGAAGCGGCGCCGCCGAGATCCTGGAGGGGGTACTCCCCTGTGAAGCACGCGTAGCATATATTGGGGCCCAATATCGCCCTGAAGTCCTCTAGGGGGAGGTACTTGAGGCTGTCAGCGCCTATTTCGCGGGCCAGCTCCCCCTCGGTCTTCCCCCTCGCCGCGAGCTCCTCGGGCGTTTGGAAGTCCATGCCGTAGTAGCAGGGCCACCTAATGGGGGGCGAGGCTATCCTCAAGTGCACCCCCCTCGCGCCGGCGGCCCTCAGCGCTTTCACTAAAGACCCCAGATTGGTCCCCCTTATGAGGGAGTCGTCGACTACGGCTATGCTTTTGCCCGCGACGGCTTCGGCGTCTACCTTAAAGGCGGCCTTGGGCTCCCTCTTATCAGGCGGCTTTATGAATATCCTCCCCGCATATCTATTCTTCATTATGGCCTCAGCCAAGGGCTTGCCCAGAGCTTCGGCGTAGGCCTCGGCGGCCGTCTCGGCGGTTTCCGGCACGTACGCGGCCGCGTCTACGCGGACCTCCTCCCTCTTGGCCAGCGCCGCGCCGAGGGCCCTCCTGACCTCCGCCACCCTTCTCCCGCCCAGCCTAGAGGCGGGGTGGGCGAAGTAGACGTACTCTAGGGCGCAGAGCCTCTCGACCCCTTCGCCGTATTTCACTAGCTCGGCCCCGCCGCCCTTTATAACTACGGCGTATCCAGGCGGGATCTCCGACGACGCCCCCTCCAGCGCTATGGACTCCGAGGCCGCGGCCCTGCCGGCGTAGGCCAAGGGCCTTATCCCCCTTATGTCCCTCACCGCGATGAGGGCCTCCTGGGTCAACGCAATTATAGAGGCGGCGCCCTCTATGGCCTCGTATAGGGCCCTCAGCCCCTCGGCGAGCCCGTGCTCCCAGACCAGCTCCACGAATTTCTTGGCCAAGGCCTCTGCGTCTGCGGCCGCGCCCGGGTCGAGGACCTTGTAGTTGACCACAGTCCCGTTGAAGGCCACCGCCGCCTCTAAGTCCCTATACTTGGCCAAAACCGGTTGTATCTGGACGCCGTAGGGCCCCGAGGTGCTATAGCGCGTGTGGACTACGGCCGCCTCGACCTCGCCGGCGGGCGCGCCGACCTTCACGCCGTCTTTAGAGAGGTAGGCGTAGCCGACGCCCTCCTCGCCCCTATGCATAAGCCACTTCGCCATCTCGGCGGCGGCCTCAACGGCGCCGGGGCCCCACACGCCGCCTATGCCGCACATAGAGGCTTAGCGTGTTGTGTTTTTAAGCATTTCTTTTAAATGAATAGGCAGTTCCCTAAGAGTTTCCGGGATAATATTATTCATCAGCTTAAATTATTAGGGACATAAGCTCCCTTACTCTCTCGACCCGCGCCCTATATAGGGTCGTCCCGCCGCACCTAAGCACTAGCTCGTCTCCGCCCGCCTCGCCGATGGGTACGCCGGGGAGGTCGGCGTCCTTTGGGCCCGCCAAGAGGGCGCGCCCGTTGGATTCGCTGTAGGCTATCGCGTCCAGCCTAGCCGTATCGGCGGGGGCCCTGCATATGTCCACCTCCGCGCCCACGCCGCTGTTGGCGGCCATTTTGGCCAGAGCCGCCGCCAAGCCGCCTAGGCCCACGTCGTGTATCCCCGCGGCGGCTCCTGCGGCTTTGCGCAGAACCTCGGCGAGCTCCCTCTCCCAGCGGTAGTCGATAGCCGGCGGCGAGCCCGATATTGTGCCGAAGACCCTCCAGAGGTATTCCGAGCCCCCAAGCTCTGCCCTAGTTCGGCCCAACAGCTTGACGACGTCTCCGTCCCTCCAGACGGCCCTCTTGGCCCGGCCCACGTCCTCTATTACGCCCAACACCACGACGGCCACGACGGGCTTTATCGCCTCTCCGGAGCCCTCGATCTCGTTGTAAAGGCTCACCTTCCCGCCCACTATGGGCACGCCCAAGGCCTCTGCCGCCTCGGCGAGACCAGCGACGGACTCCACGAATTGCCAATATCGGTCGGGGACCTCGGGGCTCCCGACGTTTATCGAATCGACGGCGGCCAGGGGCTTGGCGCCCACGGCGGCCACGTTCCTATAGGCCTTGACGAAGGAGTTGGCGGCCCCCAGCCTAGGGTCCAAGTAGCTATAGCGCGGGTTCGCGTCGCCCTTCACCGCTATGCCCATGGGCTCCGCCTCGAGGAGCTTCAACACCGCCGCGTCCCCCTCGCCGGGCCCCAAGACCGTCCTCACGCCCACTGTGGAGTCGAATTGGCCGTAGATATAGTCCTTAGAGGCCACGTTGGGCGAGGAGAGGACCAGCTCGATGGTCTTAGAGATGGGGACCTCGGGCGGGAGCGCTTGCGGCGGCCTGGGCCTCTCGGCCCTAGGCCACTCCGCCTCGGGGGCCCTCAACAAGCCCGGCGGTATGTCGGCGACTAGCTCGCCGCGCCAATAGGCCCTGAGCCCAGGCCTCTCAGAGAACCTCCCCACGACCGAGTAGGGCACGTCGTATTTGTCCAAGACCGCCGCTAGGCATTTATAGCCCTCCTCGTCGGCCGCGAAGAGCATCCTCTCCTGGGTCTCCGACGCGAGCACCTCGGCGGGTCCCATGGAGGGGTCCGCCAAGTGTAGGCGGGAGAGCTCGGCCTCTACGCCTAACCCCGTCGACTCAGCCAACTCGGAGAGCGCCGTGGCCAGCCCGCCGCCGCCCAAGTCCTTTATCAACTTGACGCAGCCCCTCGCCTCCTGCACGGCGTCTATCAACAGCTTCCCCATGAGGGGGTCGGCCACCTGCACTGCGCCGAGGTCCGCCTCCTGCCCCTCCGCCCTAAGCCCCTTGCTCGCGAAGGCGGAGCCGCCGAGACCGCTCTTATCAGTCGGCGAGCCCGCCACGATTATTAGGTCGCCTGGCCCTACGCCGCCTTTGGGCACCTCCTCGGCCCTAACCACGCCTACGCAAGTGGCCAAGACTATGGGGTTGCGGGCGTAGGATGGGTCGAACCAGGTCTCCCCGCCCACAACTGGCACGCCGACCCTGTTGCCGTAGTCG
The DNA here is from genome assembly GCA_000960885.1 of Thermoproteus sp. AZ2. Lineage (GTDB taxonomy): Archaea > Thermoproteota > Thermoprotei > Thermoproteales > Thermoproteaceae > Thermoproteus. Next base: position 5,326 of record JZWT01000105.1, read on the forward strand.
GATATCCCCCTCACCACCCCCCTCGCTATCCACCTGGCGTGGGGGTCCTCGAGGGAGCCGAAGTGCAGGTTCACCAAGAGGCCTATGGGCTTGGCGCCGACAGTCAATATGTCGCGGATTATGCCGCCCACGCCCGTGGCCGCCCCGTTGTAGGGGTCGACGGCTGAGG
>JZWT01000106.1 GCA_000960885.1 Thermoproteus sp. AZ2
TACAATCTGCTGATATGGCCCACGGTCAATCCTCATGCTTACAGTATAATGATGTCGTATCTGCAGAGCTCCGGCCTCCCGCTGAACAACTACACCTATAACCCCGAGAGGCCGCTCAACTGCTCCAAGCCGCTGGCTTTAAGAAGCAGAATGGCATATGGTATACGCCGAATGGAACCCCGTTCACGCTAACGATATACATAGGCTCGGGCGATGCCTCCAACCCGCAGTTAATGGCGTTGTTGTCGACCATCGCCGCCCAGCTCACAAACTTCGGCATACAGACCAGCATATACGTATTCCCCGACAGCGCGTGGCCCGGCGTAGTCAGCCAGAGTAGTACCAAATACGCCATGATGGCCAGATACTCCGTGCCCGGCTTCGGGATTATACTGCCCAGCTTATTCCCCGCCAACGGGTACTTCGAAGGATACCCCATTAATATAACGCACTGGAACGGCGTAGTGAGACTCCCCGTAGATATAGAGTTGCCCAACGGCACAGTCATACCCGCCAACACGACGGTGAACCTATTCGGAGGGAGCTCTATAGGGGGCATGTGCATACAAGCGGCCGCCGGCTCTCTCGAGAACGTGATAAAGTGCCTATCCTTATTCTCATGGTTCAACAACATTGATCCGTGGGTCATCTTGCTAATCACGCCTCACACGATGGTCTGGTACAACGACCAGTATTTGCAATTCCCGCCGAGTAGTAGCTGGGTATGGGCCGAGACCCCCGCCTTAGAGATAGGCGGGCCCTTTCTGGTGGTCTATCGTTACTAGCGTTGCTCCTAGGCCCGCCACTACGACTACCACTACCTATTACTCCGTCCACTACCACCGTGGTGACGACGGCTACTGTGGTCGCCACCACCACTGTGGTGTCCGGCACAACCGTCACCACCTCGGCCACCTTAACCACCACAGTGCCCGTCACAACCACAGTAGCCACAACCCCGAGCTGGGTATGGGCACTAGTAGCCGTACTAGTCATAGTAATAATAATAGCGGCGGTGCTAGCGCTGAGGAGGAGATAGGCCCAACCCCAAAAATACATCTTTTTTACCGTCTTAAGCAGTGGAGTCTATGACGGCTGGTGTAGGGGAGCTTATCAAGGGCCTCTCCCTGGAGGAGAAGGCGGCCTTAGTCGTAGGCGCGGGGCGGCCTAGGAGAGCGCCGGGCGTCGCCGGGGAGACTAGGCCCATAAGGGCGCCGCCCATAGCGCTGGCCGACGGCCCCTCCGGGCTCAGGATAGAGCCCTCTGGGGAGCGAAAGTGGTACGCCACTGCTTTCCCGGCCCCCATAATGTTGGCGGCCACTTGGGATATAGAGCTCGTCGAAAGAGTGGGCAGAGCCATGGGGGAGGAGGCGAGGGAATATGGAGTAGACGTGTTGTTGGCTCCAGGCGTCAACATACACCGCCACCCCCTCTGCGGTAGAAACTTCGAGTATTTCTCCGAGGACCCCCTGCTCTCCGGCAAAATGGGGGCGGCCTATGTGAGAGGCGTCCAATCGGCCGGCGTGGGGGCTACGCCGAAACACTTCGCGGCGAACGAGCAAGAGACTAATAGGTATACCATAGACACAATAGTTTCAGAGAGGGCGCTTAGGGAGATATACCTCAAGCCCTTTGAGATTATAGTTAAGGAGGCTAAGCCCTGGGCCATCATGAGCGCGTATAATAAGCTCAACGGGAGGTATTGCTCCCAAAACGACTGGCTTTTAACTAAGGTGTTGAGGGAGGAGTGGGGCTTCGACGGCGTCGTGATGAGCGATTGGGGCGCCGGCGATAACCCGGTGGAGCAGATAAGGGCGGGCAACGACTTGATTATGCCCGGTAGCGACGAGGCTGTGGCTAAGCTGGTCGAGGCCGTTAAGAGGGGCGAGCTGAGGGCGAGCTCGAGAGGAGCGCGGAGAGAGTAATGGCGCTGGTGATGCGCACGCCCACTTATAAGGGCTATAAGCCATCTGGAGCTCCCGACCTAGAGGCCCACGCGCGTATAGCCTACGAGGCGGCGGCCGAGGGGCTGGTCCTCCTCAAGAACAACGGCGCGCTGCCCCTGAGGCCTGGGGCCAAAGTAGCAGTCTTCGGCACAGGGCAGATAGAGACGGCGAAGGGGGGCACAGGCAGCGGCCATACCCACCCCAAGCGCGTCGTAAATATCGTTGAGGGGCTTAGGGCGGCTGGGCTAATCGTGGACGAGGAGCTCGCCTCGATGTACGAGGAATACGTCTTGAGGGCTAGGGGGAGGGAGTTCTTAGAGAGGCTGTACTACGAGGAGGCCCACGTGGAGCCCATACCTCAAGACATCGTGGACGAGGGCTTAATGGAGAAGCTGGCCGAGAGGAACGACGCGGCCGTGGTCGTAATCGTCAGGACGTCGGGCGAAGGGAGGGATAGGAGGCTCGTCGAGGGCGATTTCTACCTACACAGCAGCGAGAGGCGGTTGTTGGAGTCCGTGGCTAGGCGGTTCCACGCCGAGGGGAAGCCGGTCGTCGCTTTCCTCAACATACCCGGCCCCATAGAGGTGGCCAGCTGGCGGGATTTAGTAGACGCAATACTCGTGGCTTGGCTTCCGGGGCAAGAGGGCGGGAGAGCCGTCGGCGACGCCTTGGCGGGGAGGATAAATCCCTCGGGCAAACTGCCCGTGACTTTCCCCAAGGACTGGGGAGACGTGCCCGCCGCCAAATCGCCCGAGTGCTACCCGGGGATTCCGCCGGAGGACCCCAAGGTGGTTAAGTACTGCGAAGACATCTACGTAGGCTACCGCTACTACGACACCTTCGGCGTAGAGCCCGCGTACGAGTTCGGCTTCGGGCTGAGCTACACGAGCTTCGAGTATAGAGGGCTGTCGATCAAGCTCGCCGAAGACGCCGTCGAGGTCTCGTTCGAGGTGTGGAATACGGGGAGATTCCCGGGGAGAGAGGTCGCGCAGGTCTACGTCAGCGCGCCCAAAGGCAGGGTAGAGAAGCCGGCGCAAGAGTTGAAGGCGTTTAGGAAGACGCGTTTGCTGAGGCCGGGCGAGGGCGAGAGGATAGAGCTCTCTATCCCCTTAAGGGATTTAGCTAGCTTCGATGGGTCGCAGTGGGTGGCCGAGGCCGGGGAATACGAAGTGAGGGTGGGCGCGTCGTCGAGGGACATAAGGCTTAGGGGGAAATTCTCCTTAAGCCGAGAGCTGAGGTTCGGCAAATAGTGTCCGAGGCGCATTGCGAGGAGGGGCCTGGCGGAGTAGAGCTCTGCGCCTACCGAGGGCTCCTAATAGCTTTGGCGCCTCCGAGCCCTAGGGAGCTCGCCGAAGAGCTCGCTAGGAGAGGCCGCGTAGACCTCGTCGCCTCGTCCTTAGACGAGGCGCCTCTCAAGGCTCGATTGGCCGAAGAGGAGGTTTTAGCCGAGGCGAAGGGCGTAGCTGAGGAGATCCTCTCGTCGCTTGCGCGCGCAGCTGGGGAGGCGCGCGGCGCCGAGGCCGAGCTCGCGTACGAGGTCGCGGTACTTGCGCTTAAGCTTGCGGCGGGGGAACAGCCTAGGGTCCGCCTCCCCGGAGACGTGGAGAGAATCGCCGAGGGGCTGGCCCGGGCCATAGCCGAGGCCCCAGCGTTAATAAAAGGCGATTTAGCCGGGAGGATATACAACGAGGCCTTGAGGGACCTAGCCAAGAGGAAGGGCCTTGCAGCTTATTACACCGAGGCGCCGGCCGCCCACCTCTTAGCCCGCCTAGCCGCCTCAGCCCTAGCCGGCAGAGGCCTCGTAAAAGTCGCCGATTTCGCCTGCGGCACCGGCGCGCTCCTAGCCGCCGCCTACATCGCGCTGTCTAGGTCGGCGCTCCGGGTGGAGCTGTACGGAGTAGAGGCGGACCCCCTCGCCGCAGATATAGCGGAGGCCAGCCTAAGGCTCCTCGGGGCCGACGCCAAGATATTCAAAATCCCGCTGGGCGTAGAGGAGGGCGGGCCAAGGCTCGGCGGCTTGGAGCTTTTGCGGGGGCGGCCGCCCGGGCTCCCCGGGGAGCTCGACCTGATAATTATGAATCCGCCCTTCACCAGGGCAACGGGCCGGGGGAGGAGGCTTAAGGGGAGAGGGCTCTTCGGCTTCGTCGAGGAGGGGCGGGGGGATCTGGCGAGGGCCTACGAGAGGCTGAGGCGCGAGGTCTCACAAGCTTGGAGAGGCGCGGTGGCGGCTAAGGCGGGCCTATTCCCCGAGCGCATAAGGCGGATAATCGCGGGGGAGGCCCCGCAGTATTTAGCCGTGGGCCAAGCCGGCGAGGGGGCCCTATTCCTCTACCTAGCCCACCTATATCTAGGCGAGGGCGGCGCCCTGGCCTTCGTGTTGCCGAGGGCTTTCCTCTCGGGGGCCTCTTGGTTCTTGGCGAGGGCCCTCCTCGCCTCTCAATACGATGTCGAGTACGTTGTGGTTAGCGCCGATCCGTCCGGCTACAGCTTTTCCGAGGGCTCGTCCCTAAGCGAGGTCCTGGTCGTGGCCAAGAAGGGGACCGGGAGGGGCCGCGCCAAATTCGTAATACTCGAGAGGAAGCCCCGCGCCTCAGTAGACGCGGCGGCCCTCGCCGAGGAGATCAAGGAGGCTAGGGGGCGCGCGTCGGCCAATGGCGCCGAGGCGGCCGTCGTGGAGGTAGATAGGGGGGACCTCGTAGAGCTGGCCGACAACTGGGGCGTATTCGCGGCGGTCCCAGACGGGGCGCTTTTACGCGTCGTGAGGGGGTTGGCCAAGGGCGTGGTGGAGGCGGGGGGCCGCGCACTGGAGATCCCCATCGCTAAATTCGGCGAAATAATCGAGGAGATCGGCGTAGATAGGCGCCAGTTCCACGACATGTTCGAGCGCGCGGGCGGCGAGACGCCGTACCCAGCTGTGTTGGGGGGAGGCGAGGAGGTGAGGAGGAGGATGCTTGCGCCGAGCCCCGGCTACATTAGGCCTAAGTCTAAGAGAGGCGAGGGGGCCTTCCGCAAATACAGCGGCAGGGTATTAGTGCCCGATAGAATTAGGTGGGATACGGCCCACGTCCTCGCGATCTATTCGCCGAGGCCCGTCCTCTCCAATATGTTCTACGCCGTGAGGCTGAGGTGCGCAGGGCCGGAGGCCGAAAAAGCGCTGGTCCTCTGGCTCAACAGCTCCTGGGGCGTATTAACGGCCTTAGCCCACCGAAGCGAGACGGAGGGGGCTTGGTCCCAGATAAAGATGGGCCAGTGGCGGCTCATGCCGACGCTCAACGTCTGCGCGCTGGGGAGCGGCTTGAGGCCGCTTGCCGAGGCCTTCGACGAATTAGCAGAGGCCGAGCCCGCGAGGCTTCCGCGCCAGTTCGGCGGAGACCCCGTGAGGAGGGCCATAGACGAGGCCGTCGTAAAGGCGCTGGGCGGAGAGCCGGGGGCTTGGCTGAACGAGCTCCACTCGAGGCTGGGGGCTCTGCTGAGCCGCTTAGCTAGGCGGGCCAGGTCTACCTCTCGGGCCTCCGCCTAATTAAGACGGAGCCCTT
>JZWT01000107.1 GCA_000960885.1 Thermoproteus sp. AZ2
AAACAATAGGTCGAGGTCCATGAAAAAATATCCCCAATATATTTCATGCCCTACCACATTAAGGCGAGGCCTGAGGATGTCGGCGAGCTCGTAATAGGCGTGGGCGATCCGGCGAGGGCGGCCCTCTTCGCCGAGCGCATAGGGGCGCAGCTCGTCAATAAGCACAGATATCCGGTGTATACCGGCCTCTATAAGGGATCTAGGGTAACTATAGTGGGCCATGGAATAGGGGGGCCCTCAATAGCCATAGCCCTAGAGGAGCTGAGGAGTCTCGGCATGAGGAAGTTCATCAGAATCGGGACCGCCGGCTCCCTCGGCGACTTGAGACCGGGCGATGTGGTGGTGGCAGCGTCCTCTGCGGCTAAATGCGGCGGCTTATTCTCGGCATATATGGGCGACTTCTGCCCTCCCCTTTCGCCGAGCCCGCTCTTGACGGCTAAGCTATACGAGGCCTTGAAGGGCTTGGGCGGCAGGCTCGGGCTAGTGATATCCAGCGACGCGTTTTACGCCGAGGGGGCCGACGCCGTTAGGCTGTGGCGCTCGTGGGGCGCTCTGGCGGTGGAGATGGAGTGCGCCACGGCCATGGCCCTCGGCTGGCTGAGGGGCTTCGAGGTGGGCTGCGTCTTAGTCATAAGCAATATCGTGGGCGGCCCCGCCGCGGAGGACTTGACGAAGAGGTTTTTAGAGGTCTTCGACGCCGTGTTGGAGGTCGTAGGGGGTTCATCTTCGTCACCTCTCAGCAGCGGCAGCCCTTGAACTCACCGCGTCTACCCCGGCACAGGCTAATAAGCATTTCAGCGCCGAGTAAACCTCGTGGTACATATCCCTTATACATCGCGAGCAATAAAAGGAGGAGCGCCGCCCGAAAACCCCGGCGTAGCCCAGCTCGCCCAGCTCGGCTATCTCGGCGCCGCACCGCCTACACCGCGGCTTTTTTAGTTTAAGGTATATTTTTAGCTCTTCGAGGTCGGCGTTATATTTGACGAAGCCAGGCGCCGAGAAATAAAAGATTAGTTTTGGCCTACTCTCTCTCAGTCCCATGTCAAAATTATCCATTTAAAACTGACTTGCCTGACGTCTCCGTGTCCAGCATAGGCCTCTACTTCCTCGAGTACACCTCCGCCATGGCCCTAGGCTATTTGGCGGGGAGGCGGCTAGGCTGGAGGGCCCCGGCGAGGGCGTTCACGGCCGTCGTATCGCTCATAATATTTCTAGTCGCCGCATCATCCGCGCCTGTCATAATAGGGGAGGCCGGCTATATATTAGGCGTATCGCTGGTCTACGCGCTCGTCCTAGCGCTTACGTCGGCGCTTCCCCTATACGCAATAGATAGGGCGAGGGGGCCCAACGCGGGCGTAGCCGTGCCGTCTATCTCAGCGGTGGCGGTCTCGTCGTTGGCGCTGGGGATCTCCGTGGGTTACTTCATAAGGGCGCCCTATTCGGCGTTTGTAGAGCCTGTGTTGATCGCGCTCTTATTCCTAGCGGGGCTCGACCTAGGCGCGATGGGGCCCCTTAAGCTCAAGCCCTCGCTTTTAATAACGCCGTTGGCCTCGTTGGGCGCCAGCTTCGCGGTCGGTCTGGCATTCTACTACGCATTGGGGATAAACCCAGCGGTCGCCGTCGGCATGGGCTGGTACTCCTTCACGGGGCCCTATCTCCTAAGCGCCTCCCACGACGCCGTGCTGGCCTCCATAGGCTTCTTGGCCAACTTCTTGAGGGAACAAGCCACCTACATACTAACGCCTGCGTTGGCCAGATATATGCCCCCCTACGCCGCCATAGCTATGGGCGGGGCCACCACTATGGATAATACGTTGCCGCTCTATAGGGCCGTGTACGGGTCCGAATACGTCGTCCCCGCCGTAATTAACGGCGTTTTGTTAACCATATTAACGCCGTTCATTGTCCCCCTCGTATACCTCGCCTTTCGGTGAGCCTATCGGCCCCCCAGCGCCTTATTAAATCGTGCTCTATCCCCATGACGTCCAGCACGCGCCCTACGAAGAAGTCGACGAGCTCCTCCAACGTCTTAGGCTTTCCGTAGAACGGCGGAGAGGCGGGCATTATAATCGCGCCGGCCGACGCCGCCAGCTCCATATTCCTTATGTGGACTAGGCTCAGGGGGCTCTCCCTGATCACTAATACTAAGCGGCGCCGCTCCTTTAAGGCGACCTCGGCAGCTCTGGTGATTAAGTTTAGGGTTAAGCCGTTGGCGATAGCCGCTAAGGTCTTCGTAGAGCAGGGAACTACGGCCACGGCGTCTAGCTTAAAGCTACCCGAGGCCGGGGGGCGCCCAAGTCGTCCTCGTCCCAATAATAGTCGGCGAGGGCCTTAACCTCTTGTTCCCCCGCGCCCACCTCCTCGCTTATTATTCTCCACGCCGTGCGCGAGACGCTGAGATGCACCTCTATACCCAGCCTTCTTAGAGCGGCCAAGAGCCTTATGCCGTATATGGCGCCCGAAGCGCCGGTGATTCCTACGAACACCCTCATGTCTGGCTCCTCTTAAAGATATTTAAGGACTCGATACATAACAATTTATGAAAAAGAAAAGGCGCCACACCTATATAAATAGAGTAATGGTCCCCGTTCGTCTACCCAAGGAATATTTAGAAAAACTAGATCTTCTAGTTAAGGGCGGCTTTTTAGTCAGCAGGACCGAGGGCGTCGAGGCCGCGTTGGAGAACTTACTAGCCCGCGAGGGCGTAGACGACGAGGAGGACGAGTTCAGGACGATAAGCGGTAGGTAATCAGCTGTGTCACCAACGCTCATTTTCGCCACACACCGCTCTCATCACATAAGTCTCTAAAAACGTCCTTTTACGCCTAACTCCTACGGGACCTCTATATTGGCGTGCCTCTTGGCGAGCTCTTGCTCGTTCTTGCCCAGGCGCCTCATTAAATCCGCTATGACTGCGTCTAGGACCACCATGGCCGTGTCCTCGAACAACGTCCCTAAGGGCGACAACGGCTCGTGGAGGCCCAATACTTGTCTAGCGAAGTAGTCGTCTATCACCGCGACCTTAGTCCTGCCTGGCACGAACAATATTAAGTCGGCTAATTTGGCCAGGGGCGAGTCGGGGTATGAGGTGACGGCGACGATTACGGCCCCCATCTTTTTGGCGGCCTCAGCGGCCGCGACTACTATCTGCGTGGTCCCGCTACCGGAAATAGCTACCACGATGTCGTCTTTTTTAACAGGCGGCGTTATGGTTTCGCCGAGCACGTACGAGTGGAGGCCTAGGTGGCGCAGCCGCATCGCGAAGCCGCGCGCCACTAAGCCGCTACGGCCCATACCTACTACAAGTACTCCCCGCTCTTCTTTATACGCGGTTACAAGTAATTGAATAAATTTCTCAATAGTATTTAAATCGAGTTTTTCAAAAGAATTTAATATGTAATTTGCTATTTCGAAGTATGCTGCTTTAAAGACTTCTGGCATATAATTAATAAAAATATTAATAATTTTTAAAGTTTATCTTCTGAGGGAGCGATCGCCGTAGAAGACTTCAACTCTTTGCGCATTAAGCTCCTTAGCTATGTAATTAAACGCCGCCTCTGGATCTGTGTTCCCGCACGTATATACGTCAACTGTGGCGAAGCTGTGCTCGGGCCACGTGTGGATAGATATATGGCTCTCCGCGACGATGGCGAACACCGTCAACCCGCCGTTAACGCCGAATTTATACGAGCTTATAGAGACCAGCGTTGCGTTCGCAACCTTTGCCGAGTTTCTGACTATCTCTATGAGCTTGGCCTCATCTCGCAAAATGCCAGGATTGCAGTCGTATAAGTTGCCGTACACATGGCGGCCGATGACTAAGGCCTCACCCCCGGCGACCCCCCTCTGCATGAGAGGGGGATATGGGGCCGTTTATAAAGTTGACCCTCGAGAATGAGGACTACGGGGCGAGCGCTAAAAACCTAAAAGGTGTGGCGAAAAACAAAGATTACCACTCCTCTTCCTCCTCCCACTCCTCTTCGAACTCCTCCCAAAGCTCTTCCTCCTCCTCCCACTCCTCTTCCTCAAACCTGGGCATAGGGATGGGCTTCGTTGGGATATTTAAGTTATGTTAGAGGCAACGCCGTGGGAGCTGACCAGCCTATCGTCAAAAGGGCGTATATACAGGGGGTTTCGCAGAGGCGCGTCCGCTACACATTTATATATAGCGCCGATAGGCCCTTAGGCGAGCTCCTGGAGGGCGCCGGCGCGGCGGCCGAGGAGATCGCCTCCGAGTGGGGCGGCGCCCTGTGCCCGAGCAAGTCATTGCCCCATCTAGGAGTAGTTCTGATCGACTGGCGCGGCGCCAGCCTATTGGCCGACGTCTCCCTATGCTTCCCCCTATCGAGGCCTCTCGGCCCGCTTCCCGCCGAATTCGCGAGCGCTAAATTCGACAAAATATCCCTATGCCTAGAGCCCATAGCGCCTATGGGCAAGCCCGACGGCTACGCCGTTTGGAGGGTCCCAGACGTAAAGTCCTGGGCTAGAATAACGCTCAGGCGAAACTTCGCCGTGGTTAAGCACAGAGGGCTCTACTTCTTAATCAGGACACGCGTCGAGGGGGATCCGCTCGGCGGCGTCAGGATATTCGCTGGGAGGTATGGCTGCGGCTCTATCGACGCCGCCAAGGCCCTCCTCGAGGCCCGGCGTATGCTCAGACGTCGGGGTACGATAACATAAACGTCTCGCGTAGCTCAGCCAGCTGGTCCAGCCTGCCCAGCCGCCTCAATATATTCCTAGCCAAGGCCCAAGCGGCGTTGACATCTCTATTGAGCTGTATTTTGCAACGGGGGCAGTACACCAATCTGCCCCTCTCGACCATGCGGCCGCCGCATATAGGGCATACGTCGGATAACATCGTGGTGTGAAGCTCCACGTAGTGCTCTCTGCCGAGCCTTATAAGCTCGGCGAGCTCTTTCTCAAACCTAGGCGCCATAGGGACGTCCGCTATCAAGACGTTGACGCCGTGCTTGGGCACAAATGCCTCGGAGATGCTCGAGGCGACTCCTTTAGAGGTTATCTCGGTGTAGCCGCCCAGCCTAAAGACCCTGTAGACGATGCCGCGCTCGTTTACATCCATTGCGTGTATAATCAACGGCCTCCCCTCAGCCAGCTCCCTCAGCCCTCGCCTCTCGTCGTCGCGCACCAGCCTCACTATTGCTCTATCGCCCCTCACGAGCACCTCGGCCTTCGCGAGGCCTAGCTGCGTCAAATCGCCATATGTGAGCCGCCACGACTTATACATACATACAGGGATATCGCCGGAGTAAAGCGCCACGACGGACTCAATAATCCTCACGGCGCCGCCGAGGTCCACCACCGCGTAATCCCCGCCTATGGCTTCCTTGGCCTTAGCGGTGTCGCACTTAAGGCTATACGTTAGCACGCTTCAATTACGCCGTAGCTTTTTATGTCTCTCCTTCCTTCCCCCTCCTT
>JZWT01000108.1 GCA_000960885.1 Thermoproteus sp. AZ2
TCCCCGCCTTGTCGTACCTAGAAAACGCCTTCCCGTATACGGCGAGCCAAGCGCCCCCTAGAGAATTGATATATCTCCCTTTTTACGAGGTCCTGCTCGTAGTACATGAAATATATAACGTCTATTAAATACGTGAGGAGTGACTCCAGTGCCGACTTGTGACGATGGCCCCAACGCTGAAAATATTAAACCAGTAATATCTACCGTGATCTCGGTCGTTGTGCCGACATATAACGAGGCGGAGAACCTCCCCGTCCTCGTGGAGCGCCTCCATAAGGCTTTCGGCGGGGGCTATGAGGTGGTCGTTGTGGACGACTCGTCGCCCGACGGCACGGCGCTCGTGGCCGAGTCTCTGGCTAGGGATTTCCCGGTGAGGGTTGTGGTAAGGCGGGGGAGGTGGATGGGGCTGGCGGGGGCTGTGGTGGAGGGGGCTAGGGCGGCGTTGGGCGAAGTGGTGGTGGTCATGGACGCCGACCTTCAGCACCCGCCCGAGGTCGCGCCCCTCCTCGCCGCGCGGGTCTTGGCGGGGGCCGACTTGGCCGTGGGGACTAGGTATGGGAGGGGCGGGGGGATCGAGGGGGGTTGGCCAGTGGCTAGGCGGATTATCTCTAGGGGGGCCTCCCTCCTCGCCAAGCTCCTCCTCCCCGAGGCCCGCCCCCTCTCAGACCCAATGTCCGGCTTCTTCGCGGCTAGGAGGGCTTGCCTCTCCTCTATCTCCCCCACAGGCCGGTACAAGATACTCCTAGACGTCTTGTCCCAGTGCAGGCCGGCTGAGGTCGTGGAGGTGCCCTACGTCTTTAGGCCCAGGCACGCCGGCCGCTCGAAGCTGGGGCTCCGCCACATGGCCGACTACGTCCTACAGCTCATGAGGATCACGGGGTGGAGGCCGCTCAAGTTCGCCCTAGTCGGCGCGACGGGGGTCGGCGTGGCCGAGGCCGTGCTCTACGCCCTACCCCTACCCTACTGGCTGGCCGCGGTCCCCGCCATAGAGACCTCGCTCACCACGAACTTCGCCCTAAACAACGCCTGGACCTTTAGGGATAGGAAGGCGCCGTGGCTTAGGGGGTGGCTGAAATACCACGTAGCAAACCTCGCCGGCATAGCCGCGAACTACGCGACCTCAAACGCGCTGGTGCTCGCAGGCGTCTCTAGATACCTCGCGTACGTGGTCGGGGTGGTGGCGGGCTTCCTCGCCAACTACCTCCTCTCGGAGACCTACGTCTTCGGCAGAAAGGCCGTCGATATCAGCCCCAGAACCTCTCGTAGAGCTTGAGCCACTCGCCGCTCACCAGCTTGTTCTTGCCCACGACCTCGGTTATGGGCACGTAGGTTATCTCGCCGCCCCTATAGGCGGCCATTACGCCGAATTTGCCGGCCTCGAGCGCCTCATACGCAGCCTCGGCGTATCTAACTGCCAGCACTCTGTCGAAGGCCGTCGGCGGCGAGCCCCTAATTATATGGCCCGGTATCACGGCCCTAGCCTCCACTCCCGCCTTCTTCTCGATGTAGGCCGCTAGCTCGTTGCCCACTCCGCCGAGCCTCACGTGGCCGAACTCGTCCACAGGCCCTCCGTAGGACTTGACGCCCTCGGACACTACGACTAGGGCCCACCTCCTGGCCTCGTAGGCCTTCTTAGCCCTCTCGGCCACGACGTCCCAGCCCACCTCCTTCTCGGGTATTAGGACCATGTCGGCCATTGTGGCTAGGCCTGTGTGTAGGGCTATCCAGCCGGCCTCTCTGCCCATGACCTCGACTACGCCTATCCTCTCGTGCGATATTAGGGTCGTCTTGAAGTTCTCGGTGGCCTCTATCGCCCTATTGACTGCCGTGTCGAAGCCTATCGTGTAGTCGGTGCCCCAGACGTCGTTGTCTATGGTCTTGGGTATGCCCAAAGCGTTCAAGATGCCGCGCCCCTGGGCCTCGCCGGCCGCGCCCAAGGTGTCGTCTCCGCCTATCGCGACCACTACGTCTAGCCCGAGCTCCTTGACGTTTTTCGCCAATAGGGCGGCCCTCTCCTCGTCCTTGAACGGGTTAGTCCTAGACGTCCTTATGTAGGTGCCGCCGGCGAAGGCGAAGTCGAGAAGATCGGCCGAGGTCACTCTCCTCACCTCCTTATTCAACAGCCCTTTCCAGCCGTGGAATATGGCGTATACCTCGTGTTTCCTCTCAGCTAACTTAACAAATGTATATACGGCTATGTTTAGGCCGGGCGCGTCGCCTCCCCCGGTCAATACGCCGATCTTCATGGCGCCGCCAAGACCTCCTTGACGCCCTTCCCCTCGTATACGATCTTAGCCAGCAATTTGCCGAACTCAACCGCGTTTTTCCTCTGCCACACGTTTCTCCCCACGGCGACGCCGAGGGCCCCCGCGCTTATGACTCCCTCCACCTGCTTGAGGAACTCCTCGTCCGTCTTAGTCTTAGGCCCTCCCGACATTAGGACGGGGACTTTGCCGGCGACTTTGACGGCCCAGGCGAAGCTCTTGGGGTCGCCTGTGTATTTTATCTTCATGGCGTCTGCGCCCAGCTCCAGGGCTATCCTAGCTGCGTAGGCCACTACGTCTGGGTGTTGTTCGTCCCCGCCGTATTTGGTGTCCACCTTGCCGCCCCTCGGGTATGACCAAATGACTAGGGGTACATCAAATCTAACCGCGTCGCGCTTAATTTTGGCCAAATACTCTATTTGCCTCCACTCGTAATCGCTCCCGGCATATATGGTGAACCCCACGGCGCTTGCGCCCAAGCTCACGGCCTCCTCGACGGTGCAGTTCGGCACAGAGATAGGTGCGCCGTTGTAGAGGGAGGTCTTTCCGTTAAGCTTAAGGATCAGGGGCACGCTCCCGTCGTAGTACTTCTCGGCGATCCCCCTCTGGAACACCACTCCGTCGAAGCCGGCCTCTCTGGCTATCTTGAGTATATACTCGGGGCTGGCCGAGTCGGGGTTGTCGAAGAAGTCGGTGGGCCCGTGCTCTATGCCGTGGTCGTACGCCAGTATTATTGAGTGGCCTCTCCTGGCAAATATCGATTTAAATTTCTCTATTAGGGAATCCCCTCGCATATGGATCCCGGAATATGCATATTTAACTTTTATCCTCTGATACCACCTTGAGGCTACTTCAAGTATACTCACACGTTATATATAGGCTTGATAGTCGTGGCGTGAAGTTGCTGGTGTTGGCCCTAGACGGAGTCCCCTTTGAGCTCTTCGCGTCTATGCGCGACGACTTGCCCAACTTGGCCGAGCTGGCCGATAGGGGCGGCTGGGGCGCCATGAGGGCTGTAGATCCGCCGATAACCGTGCCGGCATGGGCCTCCATGTTCACGGGGCTGGACCCGGGGGAGTTGGGGATATACGGGTTTAGGCACCTCAAGCGCGGCACCTACTCGGGCTACGTCGTCACCTCCCTGGAGCTGAGGGCTAGGTACGTCTGGGAGGAGATGGGCCTCAAGAGCGTCGTCATTGGGCTGCCGCCGGGCTATCCGCCGAGGCGATACGGCGTATGGATCTCCGACTTCTATACGCCGGGGATCGATAGGCCTTGGACCCACCCGCCCGAGCTGGCCAAGGAGATCGGGAGGTATATATTCGATATAACGTATAGGACCTCCGAGAAGGAAAAGGCGTATAGGGAGCTCGTGGAGATGACGGAGCTCAGATGGCGCGTGGCGGAGGCCCTCCTGAATAAATATGACTGGGATATATTCGTCGTCCACGAGATAGGCACCGATAGGGCGCACCACCTCTTCCAGAAATACTGGGACCCCTACCACCCGCTCTACGACCCCTCCAGCCCCTTCTCCGAATATATACCTTCTTACTACTCCCTAGTGGATAAGCTCGCGGGCAAGCTCGTGGACGCCGCCAAGAGGAAATACGGCGAAGTGGCAGTCTTAGCAGTCTCCGACCACGGGAACCAGGCCCAGAGGGGCGTCTTTGCCATCAACGAGTGGCTTATCGGCGAGGGCCTCCTAGAGCTTAGGCGGGAGCCGAGTCGGGGGAGGACGTCGAGAAGGCCGAGGTGAATTGGGGCCGCACCAAGGCCTGGGCTTGGGGCGGCTACTACGCCCGCATCTTCATCAATAAGGCCGGCCGAGAGCCGCAGGGGGTTGTGGGCGAGGAGGAATACTACGACTTGGTGAAGGAGCTTAAGAGGAAGCTGAGGAGCCTCAAGGCGCCCTTCGGATATATACAGAACGAGGTATACGAGCCCGCCCAGCTGTACAGGAGGCTGAACGGCGACGCGCCGGACCTCATGGCCTACTTCGACGGAGTTAGGGTGAGGCCCGTCCAGAGCTTGGGCTGGGGGACTCTATGGCTTGAGGGCAACGACAGGGGCCCTGACGACAGCCTCCACAGCTTCAACGGAGTCATCATCTCCACGGAGCTCTACGGCAAACGCGACGTCTATGCGCTAGACGTGGCGGGCCACGTGAGGCGTATACTGGCCGGCCGCTAGCTCACTTATAGTGAGTCAATAATTTAATAGAGGAGAACGGGCCATACGGTGCGCAATATAGCCCTCATAGTGTTGGATACTTTGCGTTGGGATTACTCGGGCTATTTCGATTGGCTGTCTGGGCTGGGCTTCCGGAAGTACTCGGCTTGGGCCTCCTCGCCTTGGACTCTGCCCAGCCACGTCTCGATGTTCACGGGCCTTACTCCGTCTGAGCACGGCGTACACGAGCCCTCTAGGTGGATAGGCTGGGGCTGGCTACAGCTGGTGAGGGAGAAGGCGAAGGCCTCTATGGCCAAGCTGGGCGGAGGAGCGCTAGGCCTATTGAGAGACCTAGGCTACCACACAATAGGCATATCGGCGAACCCATACATAAGCGAGGCCTTCGGCTTTAAATTCGACGAATATTACGACATAAACGTAAACTATCTCCAGAGCGGCCACATCAAGCTGAACGATCGCGAGGTCGCCTCTATTAAGGCCATATTCGAGGAGGGGGCCACCGCGAAGACGGTCTTCAAGGCCTTTATAGAGAACGGCCCCGCCTCGTCGGCTAAGCTCCTCCTAAAGGCGCTCGAGCTCTTGGCCAGGGGGGTGCCGAGCGAGAAGGGGGTCCACATAGCCTCCGACTTAGTCAAGAGGCTTTCTGCGGAGGGCCCCGTATTTCTGTTCATAAACTTGATGGAGATGCACGAGCCCTATACGGCGACCGATTGGGCTAGGTCGGGCTTGGCGCATCTACGCGCCTTGATC
>JZWT01000109.1 GCA_000960885.1 Thermoproteus sp. AZ2
GCTGAGGAGGGGCCCCTTCGTCCTCCGCTACGAGAAGGACTCGATAGGCCCCGCGGTCCACCCGTTCCTCCTCGTCAGCGAGTGGCTCGGCATAGTCTACGCGCTTAGGGGCGAGAGAGGAAAGGCGGAGGAGGTGTTGGAGGCCGTGAGGAGGTGCGCCGGCGATATAGGCCTCTTGGGCGAGCACGTGGACGTGGAGACCTGCGAGCCCAGGGGGAACTACCCCCACGCCTTCAGCCACGCCGGCTATATCCTGTTGTACGACGCGTTGAGGACGTAGCGCCCTAGAGGAATTTGTCCAGCCCAACGCCGCCC
This sequence comes from Thermoproteus sp. AZ2, assembly GCA_000960885.1. Lineage (GTDB taxonomy): Archaea > Thermoproteota > Thermoprotei > Thermoproteales > Thermoproteaceae > Thermoproteus. The sequence continues at coordinate 316 of JZWT01000109.1, forward strand.
CTCCCCCTAGACCTAGCCTCCCTCCACTCCTCCTCCGCCGTTCTGCAGACCAGCCCGAGGGAGGCGCACTCCCCCTTTATCTTGGCCGCGAGCGCGCTCCACCAGGCAGGGTCGGCGGCCGGCCTCACGCCTATCGAGGCCAACATTAGGTCGGCCCCCGGCCTAGGCCTATACCTATCTATGGTCACCTCGCTGTGGGTCCTCGCGGCGACTTCTAGGACCGGGCGCCAGTCGTCCTCGGAGTCGTTCACGCCCTTAATTATGGGCCCTAGGAACACCCACGTCCTCACGCCCAGCTCAGCTATATAGCTCAACGCGGCGGCCCTTGCCCTGGGGGGAGGGGCGCCGGGCTCTAGGGCCTTGGCGACCTCGGGCCTAAAGGTGGTTATCGTGAGGCCCACGTCGACGGCCCTCCTGTGCACGAAGAGGAGGTCCATGTCCTTCAACACGTAGGTCGACTTAGTCTGTATAGAGGCGCGGAAGCCCGCGCCAAGGAGGATCTCCAGGGATTTCCTCGTGAGCCTGTACTTGGCCTCTATGGGCTGGTAGGGGTCCGTAATGGTCGAGACGCCGACCACCCCAGGCTCAAGCGACCTCACCTCCCTCGCCAAGACCTCCGGCAGATTCACCTTCACGTAGACGACCTCGCCCCACTTCTCCCCCGGCTCCCCCCTGGTGAAGTCCTTGGCGTAGCAGTAGCGGCACCCGTGGGAGCATCCCAGGTAGGGGTTCAACGCGTAGTCGTATTCCGGGAGGCCCGACCTCGAGAGGGCCGACTTAACCCTTATCTCGACTACCCTCACACCCCACCTCGGCGGTGCGCGGGTCTAGGCGGCACGAGGCGTAGGTCGGCTTGAGGACTTGTAGGCGCCAATCGCCGGAGACCGCGATAACGGCGTCGGCGAGCGCCTCCAGCTTGGCGTCCTCCCAGTGGGTCAACGCGAAGGCCGCCGCGCCGGCCCTCCTGAGGGTGGACGCTATATGGGCCAAGACGTCCAGCTCCGGGCCGGATAGGGGCCCGAGAGTCCCCATGACGACATCGGCGCCGTTGTCCTCGAGGGCCTTATAGAGCCTATAGGCGGAGCCGGCCAAGGGCGCGTCGACGGCCTTTAGGCCTCCCCCTCCCCCGCGCGGCCTCCAACAGCCTCTCGTCGCCTAGGGCGAAGACGGCCCTCGCCGACTTGGAGAGCCCGGCCGCGGCCTTGGCGGCTAGCCTTATAACGGGCGCGTGCGGCGGGCCCCGGAGCACGGCCAGGCCGGGGGGAAGCCCTCCGCCGAGCGCCTCGTCCAGCCCAGCGATGCCGGTCTTGTAGGGCCCCGCCGCCCTCTTGCTTAGGGCCAGCTCGTCTAAGAAGACGACGCCCCGCCCCTCGGCTATCTCGAAGGGCCTTAGAGGCGCTGCTGGCGCGAGCCTGGACTTCTCCACCTCCATATACCATAAGGGGGCGCCCCTAGGCCTATATAGGTGGACCACGTTGTCCGCCAAATGGGCTAGCCTGACGTCTACCCCCTCGGTCGCGGTCAACAAGACGTCTGCGCCGGACTCCCTTATGGCGCGGTAGAGCGCGTTTAGGGCCAGTGGAGTTAGGTCTACGCCGGAGAGGGACGTTATTTGGTCTACGACGACTACGGAGGGGGCCAGCTCAGAGACGGCGGCTACTACGTGGTTCATAACGGCGAAGGGGTCGGCGAGCACGGCGCTCCATATCTCGGCCCCGCTCAAGTCGTAGCCGAGGCGCTCTGCGTAGCTTAGGAGGAGGTCCCTGCCCTCGGCCAACGAGATCCAAAACGCCTTATCCCCCCTCTTCAGCCTCTCGTGGACCAGGCGCATCGCAAGCGCCGTCTTGCCGGAGCCGGGCGCGCCGTAGATTAAGGTCATCCCTGAAAACACAAAATAAAAATCGTGCTGATTTTTAAGTTATAGCAACTTGCTCCTCAGGGCCTTCGCCACGTGGGACCTCGAGTACCAGACGTCGAGCGGCAGCTTAAGCGCCGAGGCAATATAGGCGAGGGCCTCGTCGAGGTCGTCGAAGCGTTGGGGCCTAGAGCTGAACATGGCCCTCACGTTCTCTCTGACGAACCAGACCCCGATGGGGAGGTCGAAGCCCGGGTAGATCTCCCTCCAAAGCACGGCGGCCGCCTGGCGGCCCATGGCGTATAGGGCCTCGGCCGTCGCGAGGCGCGCGGCGTAGTAGCAGCCGCCTATTGAGGGGTAGGTCGTCCTCCCCCGCGGCCCCTCCCAGTCGACCTCCACCTCGGGCGTCCCGCCGAATTGATTCCACGTGGTGCCCGGCCACCAAGCCTCCCCCCACTCGAACATGAAGCCGCGCGGCGCGAGCAAGGCGACGAAGGCGTTGCCGCGGGTCTTCCTGACGTATACTAGGTATGAGTCCACGGGGGGCATCTCCTTGACCTTCTCCAAGAGCTTGTCGGAGACGGCCTTATCAACGGCCGTTATGGACCAGCGGGTCGGCACGAGGCGGCGCCTCCTCCCCACGCCCAGCGCGCCTACGCTTAGGAGCCTAGATATGCGGTGGACGTCTATCCCTCCCCTATAGAGCTCCCACACCGCGTCGCCCGCCGGGAGGTCCACGTCGTCGTAGGCCCTCTCCACGGCCCTCTCGGGAGGGGGGAGGGAGCCCAGCTTAAGCGCCTCCAGCGGCGACGCGGGCCCCATGGGCGGCGCGTGTTCGTCCAGCTCGAAGCCCCTCAACGGCCTCTTCAAGCGTAGCTCCACCTCGGCAGGCCTAGGCGACAGCGCGAGGACCTGCACGTCCTCGAGCAGCTTGTCCGGGCGCCTTGCGTCGTCTACTGAGAACTCCGCCGAGCCTCTGGCGAGGGCCAGCCTAGAGGAGAGGAACTCCTCGAAGTCCATCTGTAGCCAGGCCTTCGGGTCCTCGAGCCTAGAGGTGTCCCCCTCCACGGGCGGCGCGGCTGGGTAGACTCTGACGCGGGGCCAGCCCACGCGGCCGACGAATACGCTTGGGGGAGAAGAGCCGTGGACCTCCCTCCTCCCCTCGACCCTCTCGGCGTAGGCCTTGACCCTGGCCTTGACTAAGACGGGGCAGTAGGAGAGGCCGCACAAGTGCTTGGCCCCCCTACACCGCAGGCACAGCGAGGCGCTTATGGCCACGCCCAATCCCGGCCATGCATATATGAGGCTTTCGGCCAACAACCCTTAAAAGCCGCCGGGCGCAGGCGGCCATGGCGTTGTTCATAACCGAGCGGGAGGTGGCCGAGCTCCTAGACTTCGACTCGGCTATAGCGGCCGTCGAGGAGGGCTTCAAGCTAATGGCGGAGGGGAGGGCCGTCAATATACCCCGCAGGAGGGCCGTCGTGCCCGGCGCGTGCTACACGTGTTGCAGGGCGCCGTGCTGGGCGAATACGGCGTCATGGGCCTAAAGGCCTACGTCTCGACTAGGGGAGGCGCCAGATTCGCGGTCTTGTTGTTCTCCACGTCGGGCGAGCTCCTAGCCCTAATCGAGGCCGATAGGCTCGGCCAAATACGCACGGGCGCCGCCTCGGCAGTGGCGACTAGGCATATGGCTAGGCGGGGGGCCGAGGTCCTAGGCGTCATAGGCTCCGGGAGGCAGGCCAAGGCCCAGTTCGAGGCCCTCTCCAGGGTCATGTCGCTGAGGCTCGTCAAGGTCTTCAGCAGATCTAGGGAACACGCGCGGTCCTTCGCCGAATTCGTCGAGTCGCGGGGCCTCGACGCCGTGGTGGCCGACTCCTACGAGGAGGCGGCCAAGGCCGACGTAGTGGTCACGGCAACCAACTCCCAGACGCCGTTTTTGCGGGCCTCATATCTGCCCAAGGGCGTCCACATAAACGCCATAGGCTCCTAACTGGGCCAATAGGGCCGAGCTATACCCAGACGCGGTCCACGCCGCCGACGTAATAGCCGTCGACGACCCGGCCCAGGCCAGAGAGGAGGCAGGCGATTTGATACAGGCGGGCGCCCTAGACAGAGCCGTGCCCCTCGCCGAGATCGTCGCGGGGAGGATCAAGGGGAAGGCCCGGCGAGGAGGCGATCACCATCTTCAAGTCGTTGGGAATAGCCGTGGAGGACCTAGTGGCGGCAAAGGTGGTCTACGACAGAGCGGCGAAGAGGGGGCTGGGCCGCGAGCTGGCCTTCTCCGGCGTTTGGCCTAAGTAGCCGGACGCTGGACCTCGCCCAACGACCTCTCTATCCTCAGCTTATATATTGTGAAGGAGATGCCCCAAACCGCGGCGAATATGCCTACTATTATGATGCCTATGGAGCTCCACCACGATTCCCCATTCACTGCTCCAATCCAGTTCCAGAAGGGCCCGGCTAGGTTGAACTCGGATTGTATTAGGCCTAAGAGCTCCAAGGTCCCCACCGCATATGCCAATATGATCGAGATTATGGTCGACGTTAAGTTGTACCAGACCTTGCGGACGGGGTGCCCGCTAAAGGCCCACCCATAGGCGCCGTTCATGAAGAAGCCGTCCGACCCATCCACGAGAACCATGCCGGCCGTGAAGAGGAATGGAAAGACTAACAACAGCCAGAGGGGGATCCCCGTATATAACACCGCGGCAGACGCGCTTATAGCCAAGAGGGCGGTCTCGGAGGCCGTGTCGAAGCCGAGCCCGAATAAGAC
>JZWT01000011.1 GCA_000960885.1 Thermoproteus sp. AZ2
TGTTTAAAGCTACGCGGTCGTTAAGGGCGATAAACGCCGCTGAAGCACAATAATCCACATGCGGTCTACGCCCTTGCCTTTATCCACTCCGCAGAGTTAGCTCAGATTTCTATTCCACTTCGCAACGATCGCCGCGCTCCAGCGCTCGTTGCACAGTCGACAAAATGCCGCGCCAATGGGAGCCGAGCCAATAATAAGAGCCGCAATTAGGGCATCGCCAGCATACGGCAGAGGCCACTCGGTGGCCCACCGCCCTCTCGGCCTCTTCGCAGTCTACCCTATACAATAAGGCATTGCATTTAGGACACCTGCTCTCCCTAAACGGCGTTATGCCCAGAGCGTTTATTACTGCCGATAGCCAAGCCGCGTGGTCGTCCGTCAATAATAAAAGCGCGGGCCCTTTCCGTCGCCTGAACAGCTCCCTATCCCTTGTCACCAGCAGGCAAGGCGTGCTCAGCAGCTCTTCGTCGGACTCGCCGACGGGCGGCGCGTCGACGCCAAGGATTCTGAGCCAGCGCGCCAGCCAGCCCAGCATGGCGTCTACGGCCACACACTTGGCCGGGCCCCCCTTCAATATGCACGTCACCATTCAGCGAAGGCGGACTCGACCTCCTCCCAAGGGATGGGGGCCCCCTCGCCGTATTCCTCAACCTCGGCGGGCCCCGGCAAAGCCCCCATTAACTCGTCTAGCGAGTACTGCGGAAGGCCCCACCTCTTGCCCAGCTCCTTGGCGGTTCTGCTCTTCTCGCCGCTCCCCGGGGTCAACACGGCATATTTCTCGGCCAGAAGAGCTATGGATTTAGGCGATGCCGCCACTATCCTCACCACGTCGCCGTCGGACCTATACCCCACGGCGATTTCCAGCCTCACATGCCTAACCCAGTTCTTCGAGCCGTAGACCATGAAGCTGCCCTTGGCCAAGTATTCGCCTGATGGAGGCTTCTTGCTAACTTGTCGCCCCGGGACCCAAAATACGTCGAGCGCGTGTATCCCCGCCTTCCAAGCCCTGCTGTATGAGGCTGCGAATTGGGCCAGCTCCAATAGCTCCAACTCATCGGCCGCGGGCTTAGCCACCACGGCCGATGCGCCCGGTATATCGGCGTGTATGAAGAGGTAGTCCTCTTTCAGGTAACGCTTGACCAACGCCTCGTTCTGAGACGCGTCTCTGCCTCCGAGCGCGGGGGTTCTCCTGCTGGTTAAAGTCCAGCGGAATTTCTCAAACCAAGACCTCTCGGCGGCTCTCCTGATGGAGGCCCTTATGCTCTCCTCAGCAGCCCTCCTCTCGGCCTCGAGCCTCTCCAGCTCTTGCGATAGGCGGGCCGCGGCCTCCTCGGCCCTCTGGGCCTTTCTCAGGAGCTCCTTGGCCTCCTCGAACATAGCCTCTATCTGGCGCCCGAGGGGCTCGGCGTAGCTAAGCTCGTATTGGGCCCCGCAACACTCGACAAAGACCTTTCTGGCCCGTTTGTCTACGTTTAATATACGTATACGCCCTCTTCCCTCCAACCTCTCTAGGGTCTCCTCGACCTCATATTTGGCGTCCAACAAGGCCTTGGCCCTGGCGCGCAACTCCTCGGCCCTCTTCTTATACTCCTCGGCCTCTTTCCTGAGCTTCTCTAGGCTTTGGGCCAGCCTAGCCCTCTCCGCTTCTACCTCCTCGGTCTGTTGCTCTAAGGCTCGCCTGATCTCGAGCTCGGCGAAGTACTTGTCCAGCGCCTTCCAAAAGGCCTCGACCCTCTCCTTAGCCTCATACCTCACCGATATATACTCGACAGGGGTTGTCGTGATGGGCCCTCCGCCGGCCAAGTAAATAGTCGGCGAGAGCTCGCCCTCCCTAACCTCTTTAACTAGGCCGTGTAAGGCCTTAAGCGAGGCCTCGGCATCGCCGCCCCCTCTGGCGTAGACCTCCTCCGCCACCTCGGGCCCGAGGCCCAGCTCCCTGATCAGGGCCCTCTTGACGTCTTGTGCTGCTTTAAGCCGCTCTAGAGCCTCGCTGGGGCGCGCCAGGGGGTCTACGTAGGGCATGGGAGGCGGCGCGTAGGGCGCGCCGGGCTTAACTTCCCTATCCTTCCCCCTATAGTAGCGGTCTACCCAGACCACCTTGCCCCCCCTCACGGCTATTAAGTTAAATGGCCTCAAGAGCTCAGTTATCAGCTCGACGTCCTCGAATCTGAGCAGGAGTATTTTATCGAAGCGGGGGACCTCGACCGCTGTGAGCCTAGAGTCTCTTATCAAACCCCTTAGGGTCTCGGCGCCCTTATAGGTCTTTTGCCCCACGACGCCCGTTATAGAGGCCCTGGACTCGTTTATGACGACGTAGAACCCCCCAGCGAATTTCAGCAAGTATCCCGAGGGCGCCGCGTATATGTTCTCGACCCTCCTCCCTATTAGGCCCCCTATTTCTCTGGCCGACGCGTATAGGTCTATTACGGTTAAAGAGGTCTTCACGCCAGCCTCACGCCGTATTTACTGAGTATTTCCTTCATCAAGAGGGCGTCTTGTTCCAACAACGGCGACTCGCATATAAGCGCTATCTCCATGTCGCGTTTGCCGAGCTCCTCCGCCAAGGGCTCAAAAGGCGGCGCGTTGATGGATATGGGCTCGTGCTCGTCGACATATTTACCATTCCTATATTTAACCGAGGTAAAGTGCGTATGCATGACCTCGTCACCGAACTCGTTCCGCCATAGGTCTAGCACGGCGCCGTAGTCTATCCTCCCATCGTTTCTGGCGAATAGGTGGCCCCAATCTATCACGGGCTTGACATGTTTCAATTCCTTAGCCAGGCTAAACGCCTCCTCGACTGAGCCGAATTGATTATTCCTGGCCGTAATTTCAACTCCTATGTCCACATCGTCTATCCCCTCCCTCTCTATCTCGTCCACTATCTCGCCCAGCTTCTGCTTGACTTGCTCATAGCACTTCTCGGGCCCCAGCTTGCCGTAATACGCGGCGTGCACCACTACTATCTTAGCGCCCATTCTATGGGCTCTATCGACCGAGTCCAATATACGCCTCACAGACGCCTCCAGCTTCTCGGGCTCGTCGGAGCAGAGGTTTATGAAATAGGGCGCGTGGACCGAGAGCCTTACGCCGTTTTTCCTCGCCTCCTCCCCCACCTTCTCGGCGAGCTCGGCCCCCATCCTCACGCCCTGGACGAACTCCACCTCCATCGCGTTTAGCCCTAGCTCCTTCACTACCCTAACTGCGTCGACGGCGTCCTTGGCCCTCTTGACTATTTTAGGTATTCCGGCGGGGCCCAGCCACACCTTGGCCACGTAGATGTAGCCCCACTTATTAAAAACGATTAACGTATTATCGCGGGGCCGAGGTCGGCGGCGCCCGGCGCGGCAACGCGCCGGACCCTAGGGCTGGGCGATGATAGCGGAACGGCCTATCTACTCCAATATCTCCGACAGCTCCAGCTTGGGGTAAATCCCCAGCGATATCAGCTCTTGCAACAAGAGCTTAAAGGCGTATGGCACGGCCACTTTGGCGAACTGCCCCATTTCTCCGTGTATGGGGCATTTAGGCCTATTCGTCTTAGAGTCTAGATACGCCGGCAATCCGCACAGCTCGCAGACGTACATGGTGTACTTATCGCTCGACTCCACCATCCTCTCGTGGAGAAGCGCGGAGGCCCCGTGGGCTATCAAGACGTCGCGCTCCATCTCGCCTAGGCGCAGTCCTCCCTCCCTCGAGCGGCCCTCGGTGGGCTGCCTCGTTAATATCTGCACGGGCCCTCTGGCGCGCGCGTGTATCTTGTCGGCGACCATGTGGTGTAGCTTCTGGTAGTAGACCACGCCGATGAAGATATCGGCCATGAGCTTCTCGCCGGTTATTCCGCTGTACATAACCTCTTTGCCGTCCCAGCGGAAGCCGAGCTTTAAGAGCAGATCCCTCAGCTCAGGCTCCCCAACTCCTTCAAAGGGCGTTGCGTCTATTAGCTGGCCCGTGAGCGCCGCGGCCTTGCCCGCTATGGACTCGAGCAGTTGTCCCACGGTCATGCGCGAGGGGAGCGCGTGCGGGTTGACTATTATGTCGGGCACAATCCCGTCCTCGGTGAACGGCATATCCTCCTGCCTAATTATCATGCCTATGACGCCCTTTTGGCCGTGCCTAGACGCGAATTTATCGCCCAGCTCAGGCACGCGCAGCTCCCTAAGCCTCACCTTGACCAGCTTATTGCCCTCCGGGCTCTCCGTGATTATCACCTTATCCACAATGCCCCTCTCGCCCCTCCTCACAGGTATAGAGGCGTCGCGGCGCTCCTTCAATATCTTCTCCGTCTCCAACGTCATGTAGAAGCGCGGCGGGGCCGTCTTGCCGATTATCACCTCGCCCCCTGTGACGTAGACCTCCGGCGGCGCTATGCCGTCCTCGTCTAGGTGGCTGTAGGCCTCGGGGCCGCGGTATCCGCGGGCTGAGGGGTCCGGTATCTCTATGCGGTCCTCCTCGCCGCCGGGGTATTTCTGCTCCTCGGTCTCGTAGGTCCTATAGAAGTTGGTCCTCATAAAGCCGCGGTCTATCGACGCCTTGTTCATTATGACCGCGTCCTCTATGTTGTAGCCCGTGTAGGTCAACAGCGCCACGACGGAGTTCTGGCCCGCCGGCTTGCGCGAATACCCTATTAGCTCAAGCCCGCGAGTGGTGACCAGCGGCCTCTCGGGGTAGTACAACATATGGCCGCGCGAGTCCAGCTTGTAGAGGAAGTTGGCCTGCGGCAGTCCCAACGACTGCTTGGCCATAGCGGCCTCGTATTGATTGCGCGGCGATTGGTTGTGCTCTAGATACGGTATTATAGACGCTATTGCGCCCAGGATGGCCGAGGGTATTATCTCCATGTGGGTATACTTAGACATATCGGGCTCAGGGTTAACCGCTATGTAGGCGTTCTCCTCCTCATCGGCGTCTAGGTACTCTATTACGCCCATCTTGGCTAAGTCGTTCCAGGTGAGCTCGCCGGCCTTAAGCCTCTTCACGTGCTCCTCGGTCAACTTCAGCCGCCCGTCCTCGACGACTAGGAGAGGCCTCCTGATCCGCCCGCCGTCGCAGTTGACATAGATGGAATCGCCTATATGGGCTATGTTTATCTCGTCCGAGATCTTGCCCTGCCTCCGCGCCGCCCTAACCGCCTCTACGAGCTTGGCGGGCTCGGGGTGTATGCCTATCAGCCGCCCGTTTAGGTAAACCTCCGCCCCGCCCACGCCGGCCCTCCGCGCCTCTAACACGGGCACTACGCCCTGCTCGTAGAGCATGTTCTCCACCTGGGCCTCGTCGACGCCCATCGTCACCTCGGCCAATAGGGCTAGGTTCTTGACGAGACCTACGTTCTGCCCCTCAGGGGTCTCGACGGCGCAGAGCCTGCCCCACTGGGTCGGGTGCAAGTCGCGGGCCTCGAAGTGCGGCTGCGTGCGGCTCAACGAGGAGACGACGCGGCGTAAATAGCTGAGGGTGGACAAATAGTTTGTGCGGTCGAGTATTTGGGATACGCCGGTCTTTCCGCCGACCCAATTGCCGGTGGCCAGCGCCTGCTTGACGCGCTCGGTGATTATGTCCGACCTCACTATTGTCTGCAGATGCGGTATTTTGCCCCTGGCGTAGTACTTCTCCAGCTGGTTCTTGAGCTCTTGGAGGAACTGCTTCATCACGGTTCTAAACAGCTGCGCCAGCAAGTCGTTGACAAGCCTAACCCGCTTATTCGCCACGTGGTCCTTGTCGTCCGGCTTGCGGCGGCCCAGCTGCATCTCGATCAAGCCCTTGACCACTTGGCCCAGCATAAGCGCCTTCTTTATCCTAGCCTCTTGGACGGCCTTCTCGTCGGCCGTCTTGGGGTTTAGGTTGGGGAGGAAGTATTTGTCGAGTATTTGGAGGGCCCTCTCTATCCTTATGGGGCGCGGCTGCCCCACGGCTATCTTCCCCCCTATGTAGTCGAGCGCGTCATCCTTAGTCGTGGCTATCTCCTGCCCCGCCAACAGCGAGGGCAAGAGCTCCTTCTGGATATCTGGGTCGTCCGAGACCGCGAGGACTATGTCTTGGTCGCTCTCGAGCCCCATGGCCCTCATGTAGACGGGGAACGGTATTCTGACCGGGATGGCGGAGAGCGTTACGTAGATGACGCCGTCTTTATTGTACTCCACTGTCATCGTCGCGCGGTAGCCGGGCCCCGTCGATATCACCTTGGCCAAGTACCTAACGGTGGGCTTATCGCCGACGTCGTATATGGGGCGGTCCGTCACTAAGTCCTCTTGGCTTATTACGACGCGCTCGCTCCCGTTTATGATGAAATAGCCGCCGGGGTCCTCCGGGTCCTCGAACCTCTTGGCGTATTCCTCGGGCTTTAGGCGTGTTAGGTTGCACTTCTTCGACTTAACCATTATGGGCAACTCGCCGGCGTAGATGGTCTCGGTTACGTACGGCTCGTCGTCTACGTACAAAGTCATGGTCAAATACATAGGCGCGCTGTACGTGGCGTTGCGCAGACGCGCCTCCATTGGGTAGACCAAGCTCTCGGAGCCGTCGGGCTCCTTCAGCCTCGGCCAGCCGATCTCTACGCGCTCGATGACCAGCTTCAGCCCCCTGATCTCGGTCTCCACGACGCCCATCTCCTCGATAATCTTGGGGAGCCTGCGCTCCACGAAGTCGTTGAAGGCCCTGATCTGGTGGTCCACTATGCCGCGGTCCCTAATAAAGGCCTTGACCAACGCCCATCGGTCGTCCGAGGTGGGGAATACCCCCTCCTCGACGCGATACTTAATTGGTAAGGGGATGAGGTCGACCATTAGCCCGGCACAACAAGTCTATATATAACTCCTTCCCCCGCAGTCTCGGAGCGCCTCACGATTTTGAGTATGTCGCCCGGCTTGGCCCCAACGGCTTTTACTAGGGGGTCGGAGGCCCTTATCCACGGCAGCTGCCAAGGCCTTATGTGTAGCCTCCTGAGAAGAGCCCTGGCCTCCTCCTTTGATAATATAGAGACCTCTACAGGGCCTAGGACGTGGCCTAGCGCCTTCCTACTCACGCCGATTCTCCGGCCAACACTTTAAAATTTATCTCGCCTTTTGTATTAAGGCTTGTATATTAGCCTTCAACTCCTCTAGGACTTTTTGTAGCTCGTCGACCTTATCGTTAGCGATCTCCATCCTAAGCCTCGGCAGGCGCCTAACTATATCTAGCTCCCTCAAGGCGGAGGCGGGGACGCCGGCCTCAATGGCCTTTAAGCCGTCGACGTAGTACGTGTAGATTATCCTCATGAGGAGGTATTGTTTCCTGGGGAGGCTCGGCGTATCCACCGGGTTAAAGGCGTCTTGCTTCAGGAAGCCCTCCCTAATTAGGTATGCCGTGTTGAGGATGTGCTTCTCGGCCTCGCTGAGGGCCTCCGTGCCCAATATGCGCACTATTTCCTGTAGCTCGGCCTCTCTGCTGAGCAGCGCTTGGAACGTGTCGCGGATAGAGCGCCAGTCCTCGCCCACGTTTTTAGCCCACCACTCCTGCACCGTATCTACGTATCTAGAGAAGCCCAACAGCCAGTCTATGGCCGGATAATGCCTCGAGTAGGCGAGCCTGGGCGATAGGGGCCAGAAGGCTCCGATGAACCTCAGAGTATTGGAGGTGACGGGCTCTGTGAAGTCGCCGCCCGGCGGCGACACGGAGGCGGCGATTGTGAGCGAGCCCGCTCTCTCCTGCTTGCCCAACAACACCACGCGGCCCGCGCGCTCGTAGAATTCGGCGAGCCTAGTCGGGAGATACGCCGGGTAGCCCTCCTCCGAGGGCATCTCGCCTATGCGCAGAGCCACCTCCCTCATCGCCTCGGCCCATCTGCTGGTGGAGTCGGCCGACACCAACACGTCGTAGCCCATATCTCTGAAGTACTCGCCTATTGTGGCGCCTGTGTATATAGAGGCCTCCCTAGCCGCGACCGGCATATTAGACGTATTGACTATTATCGTCGTCCTCTCCAACAGAGACTTGCCGGTGAAGGGATCCTTCAGTTTAAGCAAGCCTTGTAGCGCGTCGGCGGCCTCGTTTCCGCGCTCCCCGCACAACACGGGGACTATCACTCTAGCCTGTGCGTACAAGAAGAGGGTCCTTATGGTTACGGTCTTCCCCGACCCGAAGGGGCCTGGGATCGACGCGGCGCCGCCTTTAGCTACTGGGAACATTGTGTCTATAGTCCTAACTCCGGTTATCAGGGGCTCCACAGGCGGCAGTTTGTCCTTAAACGGCCTAGGCCTCCTCACGGGCCACTTATGCCACATCTTGACCTCGACGACGCCGTGCTTAGTCCTTATCCTGGCTATTACGTCGTCCACCTTGTACTTACCCTCAGCTATCCACTCCACGGTCCCCGGCGTATTGCCGGGGAGCGGCGGGTACATTACCCTGTGCTCGATCAACGACGTCTCCTGCACCGAGCCCAAGACGTCGCCCGGCCAGACCTCCTCGCCCGCCTTAACCGCCGGCTTGAAGTCGAACTCGGCCTTGAGGTCGAGGGGCGGCGCCTGCTCGTAGCCTATGCCGCGGGCCACAAACGGGCTATTAGTCGACTCGAAGATCACCTTTAGAGGGCGTTGTACTCCATCGTAGACCTTGCCCAAAATGCCGGGGCCTAGCCAAGCGCTGAGGGGCTCCCCGCTCCTCACCACCGGCTCGCCGGGCTTTATGCCGGTCGTGTCCTCATAGACTTGGATAAAGGCCTTATCGCCCTGTATTCTGACCACTTCGCCGAATAGCTTCAACTCCCCTACGAAGACCAACTCATAGAGCCTGGCGCCGGGGAGCTCGGCCTTAACTACGGGGCCCGATATATACTCTATGCGTCCGCTCATAGCTTAGAATAAATTATCCTCTTTAATTCTTCGCGGCTCGACGCTATTAAGGACTCAATGGTTAGGTCCATCTTTATCGACCCGTCTAGGGACTCTGCGAGGAGGCCTCCGCGCATATCGCCGTCCCTCACCTCGCCCCTCATGCCGAGCTTCCTCATCAGCGCCGTCACGGCGTTTTTGTCCTTAGGCGATGCGTAGATTGTGGCGTCGGGCCCGATGTACTCCTTCGCCCTCTCTAGGGCCTTTTCGAGGAATTTTATGTAGTCGTCGCTGGACCTATTCTTGTCGACGTAGTCGTATACGTCGTTGATGACCGCCTCGACTATTTGTTCTGAGAGCTCGGCGGTCCTCCTCCTGGCCTCGACCACGGCCTCGTAGAGTATCCTCTCCCTCTCCAGCGTTACTTGGCTTTGTACATTTGTAATCTGCTCTGTATATTTGGAGAGAGCCTCTTGGGCCCTCTGCCTTATGCGGCTCTCGGCCTCAATATTTAACTTAACCTTTAAGTCCTCTAGCTCTTTTATATAGCGGCTTATCAACTCGCTGAAAAAGCTCATGGGGCTTGTTATAGGCCTTTTTTAAAGCATTTAGCGCCTATCCGCCCAAAATCTGCCTCACCAGCTGTAGGTAGTTGACCTCCCTCTCCATGTTCTCCAACACGCTTGGGATCTCCACGAATACCTTCTTGGGGTTCCTCATCCTCAGCTCGTCTAGCTGGCGCCTGAGCTTTTTGGCGTAGTTAGACGATATGAAGAAGACGTTATATACGTTTAGGTTCCTAACTATATAGTCATAGAGCTCTTTCTCGTCGTCAACAGCCCTTCCCTCAAACCCCAGTAGCTTGAACAAGTCCACGGTGTATCTATCGCCCAGCACTATAGACACCCTCGGCTCTACGCACGTTTTTTATTGATTTCTACCAAGGCTCCTTCTTCAGCCTAAGCCTATACGCGGCTATGTTCGTGGCCCTATGTATCAACGGCGTCATCACGACGGCGAACGCTATAACGAAGATAGATAGGTTGCGGTATAGGGAATACACAAGGAGGGCCATCAAGAGGAAGTCCAGCTGGTCGAGGGGGAAGGCGGGGTATCCTCTAGGCATGCACAAGCGCCTTTTTATGAAGGCGCCCAGCAAGTCGCCCAACAGCGCAGACGCCGACATGACCACAGCGTCTAGGGGCGTGAGGACGGGGTACGCCAAATTGGGCAACCAGCCGATCGTAGATCCGGCGAGCACGCCGACGGCGAAGCCCTCGAAGGTCTTGCCGTCGCCGAATATGCGCCTGCCGTCTACAAAATTTTTGCCGAAGTCTATGGGGTGCCTTCGCTTAAGCCGCGCGGCTAAAACGGCTAGCCCATTGGCTACGTAGGGGGGCCATATCAACACTAGGGAGGTCGCTATTAGGGCTAGGAGCCCCATTCGTGGCTCTTCATTATGTGCACCAACGCCCCCCTCACGTCTATAAACTCCCTGCCGCAGACGCCGCAGAATACCCTCTTGTCCTCCCTCACCACGAAGTGCGATCTTATGTGGGCCCTCGCCTCAGAGGCCTTGACCTTGGCGCCGCATATGCCGCAGACTACGTCGTTGCCCGACCTCTTGGTGTGCTTGAGGTAGTGAGACGCCGCATCCCTCCACTCTATCTCGGCCCCGCAGATCGTGCACTTAGCCTTAGTAGTCGCTTTGTAGAACCCGTCGCCCTTATTTCCGCAGATTAGGCAAACTTCGCCGGGCATGGCGGAGCGCAACGTCGAAAATATAAATACTCTGCCGATGGAGGCCCGTGATAGGCATAGCGATGCCCGACTGGAGGTCCGGGCGCATAGGCGTCGTCGAAGCCGGCCGAGAGGTCGTCGAGGCTGTCCCCGAGATCATGAAGGCTTGCGGCGTCCCGACCCTAGACGCCGATAGAATCCCGCGGTATAAGCTCTCTTGCATAAGCTCGCTTCTTTCGAGGTATGAATTTAGGGGCGTGATCTACGTCGTGGACGTCTACGGCATAGCCAACAGAGTGGCGTTGTCCAAGGGCGTGGATAGGCAGCTGTTGCTTAACAGGGCTTGGGCCGCGCTGTCGGCTTATATCTGCACCGGCGGCGAGGCCGAATGCGACGAGGAGGTTAAACTGAGCTGTTGTAAAGCCCCCTGCGGCGCGCTCTGCGAGCTGGCGAAATTCGTCGCCAGCACAAGCCGAGGGGTCTCCGTAGATCTCAGGAAAGCTGTGGAGGAGGCCTTAAACGTATCGTAGCACCTCCAGCCTCTTCTCCTTAGCCCTATTCCTCAACATCTCCTTGTATCGCTCTATCTCCTCCTCCGCCTTATCCAGCCTCTTCTCGACATAGCTTATGAAGTAGTTTATCAAGAATCTGACCGGCGCGTAGTGTATTCCTTGGAAGTAGAATTTATTCACTATATCTTTAGACCAATATATTGAATGTTTCGCCACGGTCTTCAACAAATCTATATGCTCGGGGTATAAGTTTAACTTGTCTAGCCACCCGCTCTTCTCGGCCTTGACGTGGCTCATGGGCACGTAGAACAACGGGACGATTAGGCTGCGGTATGGCCTCAGCCGCTCTATTAGCTCTATGGTCTCTATTACGTCGTCCGGGGTCTCGCCCGGCAGGCCCACGATAAGCGTAATGGCCGGGATAAGCCTCAGCTCGTGCATTACCTTCATGGCCTCCTCCACGACCTCGTGCCACTGCTCTATCTTATACGGCGCCGCTTTGGCGGGCATTATCTGCCTCGCCAGCCTCACGGAGCCCGTCTCCAGCCCTATCTCGGCGCCCCACCAGTCTTGGTGCTCATCCTCAATAATTTCGGCGAGCTTCGTCATAAGCTTGCCGTATTTCTTCTCGCCCACTAACACCGAGACGAAGGTAGTATGGCTCCACCCGACCTTCCTGTAATACCTCTTGGCTAATTTATGTAGCTCTATTAGGGCCGTCGGGTTTAGCTCTACCCCGTTGGAGCCGTAGAGCGGGACCTCCTCGGCGTGTAGGATTCCGTCCACCACGCCGGCCTTGGCGTTCACCTTCAGCTCCTCCTCGATTTTGCTTAGGGGATACCAGCGGAGGGGCCTCAGGGTCACCGAGCAGAAGGCGCACCCCCTGGGACAGCCGCGCCCTACCTCGATTAAGCCGTTTATGGAGGCCCCCTTTATGGTCGAGATCTCGTCTACGCTGGGCGCATCCCTTACGCCGACGTACACGTACTTAGGCGGCGTCTTGCCCTCTACCGCGTCCTTAACTATGTCCACTATAAGCTTCTCGCCCTCGCCGTCGAATATTGTATCTATGCCCCACCTCTCCACTAAGTCGGGGTAATAAAGCCACTGCCAAGCGCTGGGCCCGCCCACCATGACCTTTAGGCCGTTGGTCCTCTTGGCGTCCCAGAGATCCCCCTCTATCCTCTCCATGAATCTCCTGAAGAGGTAGGCGTTCAACGTCTCTTTGCCTAAAATTACGCCCCAGGTGCTGGAGGGCGGATTTACGCCGAAGTAGTCGTGGTGGCTGAGCATGAGTACCTTGGCGCTTTTCAGATACCGCGGCGCGTAGTCGGGGTCTATTATGGCCGCGTTTATGCCCGCGTCTAATAGCTTGGCCTCGATTTTGCGCATGCCGTAGGGCGCTTGGACCGGGCGGCCGTACTTATCGGTCTTTATCTTGGGCGCGAAGAGGAACGTGTGGAACTTCTCGGAAAGGCCGAAGGGGAGCTCCACAAATACGGGGCCGGTCGTGCCGAACCCCAAAAACTCCTTGCCGTGATAGTTGGACATCATGCCTCTGTCCGTGGTCAATATCACGTCAAAGCGCATATCCTTCGGCGATTTTGAGATTTAAAGCATTGCCCCTATATGGCGCGTGGTCGAGGTGCTCGCATTTAGGGAGGTTGACGAGGGCGAAGCGGAGCTGGTCATGCGCTTGATGAGGGAATTCGGGGCGCCCGACGTGCCCGTGGCATTCGTCGACGAGAGCTCCGCCGAGCTGTTCGGCGTCGATATGTCCAAGAGGGCCGCGCGCCTCGTACAGCGCGATGAGGGCTATCTCCTATTGGTGAGGCGGCCCGATAAGTTGTCGATTTGGCGCGAGCTGGCCCTGCTGGAGATCTTAGAGGACCCCTCGACGTCGCCGATATGGGCCCTGCCCGAGGACTATAGAGGCCGGGAGGACGCCGCGGCTCTCTCCTTAGCGTTGTTGAATAGGCTCATAGACGTCAAGGTCGCCCTACGGGACGCCGGCCTTATAGCGTCTTCCCTCGACCCGGGCTCCCTCCCCCTCGAGGCCGAGGACGTCGAGAAATCGCTCATATATACGCTGGACCTAGACGCCACAGTGAGCCTGGCCGTCGCGGGCTTTAGGGCCCTCGCCGAGGAGCTCTTCTTGAAGTTCCGCAGGGCGCCAATATATGACTTATATAGTAAATTTAGAAATTTCGTTATAAATAACTTTAAATTCGAACAAATATACAATTATTTATTAATAATTAATCGGTGAGGCCCTCCTCAGTTATCTTAAACGTGGCCTCCCTCTCTGGGTGGTATGGCGAGTCGAATATTTTAGCTATTCTTATATTTTCTTTGCTCTTCCTCAACCAAATCCTATAAGTAGCTCCATGGGCAAGGACGTTGCCGCCGGCCGGCTTGAGCGGGTTGCCGAAGAAGACGTCCGGCTGCGCCATGACTTGATTAGTCACAACGACGGCTACGTCGTAGGCGTCGGCTATCTTCAAGAGGTCCGCTATATGTTTATTGAGCTTCTGTTGCCTCTCGGCCAAGTTCTCTCTGCCGGGGAACTCGGCGCGGAAGTGCGCCACTATCGAGTCCACTACTAGGAGCTTTATATTGTCTTGTTTTATTATTTGCCTAGCCTGCTCCGCTAAGATCATCTGGTGGTCCGACGAATAGGCCCTCGCGTAGTATATATTCTTCAGCGCTTGGTCGGGGTCCAGCCCTCTGGCCCTGGCCATTTGGGTTATGCGCTCTGGGCGGAATGTGTTCTCGGTGTCTATATATATGGCCTTGGCGCTCAGCCCGCCCTTGTCTTCAGGTAGCTGGACCATTACGGCTAGCTGGTGGCAGAACTGGGTCTTGCCCGCGCCGAACTCTCCGGCGACCTCGGTAACGGCGCCGGTCTCAACGCCGCCGTTTAGGAGCTCGTCCAACGACCTAACGCCGGTCGAGATACGCTTTATGTTCACGCGCTTTTTATAGACCTCCAGCGCCGTGATGAAGTTGGAGAGGCCCAACATGCTCCGCGCGGCCTCAATTATTTGTTCGGCCCTCTCCTCACTGCCTATTATGTCGGCTATCTCCTTAGCGGAGGCGAAAGCCAAATCCCTCACGGTATAATATCCGCGCTCCTTAAGCTTCTGGCCAGTGACCTTGCCTATGCCCTCCAGCTCCTCTACGTCGAGATCCCCCTTGCCAGCCGCCTGGTCGGGGGTCTCCACGACCTCCACCTCAGCTTCCTCCTTCTTCTTAGGCCTAGGCACGTTTTAAATTGTGTGGAAAAATAAAAGCTTGATGGAGAGCTTATAGGCTCCGATTGGTGAGGTGGGGGTCAGGGGCTGACCGCTATTTTTATACTAGTCTAAGACCCAGTGGCTCTCAAGAGGGCGCTTAGGGGTAGGATTCCCGATGATCTGCTCCACCTCGTCCCCTCGTCCTTCGACATAGTCGGCTCTAGGTCCGGCGCTGTCGCCATTATCGAGATACCGGATGAGCTAGAGCCGTATAAATACGAGATAGCCAAGGCCGTTAAGTCTCTGAACAAGAACGTCGGGGCCGTGATTAGGAGGAGGGGCGCGCGCACGGGCGCGTTTAGGCTATACGACTACGAGGTCCTCGTAGAGGGGCCCACCGAGGTTATACATAGGGAGCACGGCTACTCGATAAAGGTGGATCCCACTAAGGTCTACTTCTCGCCGCGGGATCAAACGGATAGGGCCGAGATAGCCGACATGGTTGCAGAGGGGGAGAGGATCCTGTACCTCTTCGCCGGGGCTGGGCCCTACGGCGTAGCTATAGCTAAGCGCAAGAGAGTTAGGTGGATATACGCCGTGGAGCTAAACCCTTGGGGGTTTAAGTATATGGTCGACAACATAAGGCTGAACAAGCTAAGCGCCATGGTGCCCGTAAGGGCCGACGTGGCCGACTTCTGCGCCGGCTTTAAGGGCGAGGCCGATAGAGCCATCATGACCTTGCCCCTAGGCGCGCACCAATACCTAGGCGGCGTCGTTAAATGCGTGGCCGACGGCGGCGTGATACACTTCTACCACACAGGGCCTGAGGAAGACCCCTTTAAGGAGGCCGAGGAGATCGCCACTAGGGCGTGTCCGGGGTGTAGGATAATCAGTAGGAGAATAGTGAGGGACTACGCCCCCCACATATATAAAATTAGGATCGACCTAGAGGTCAGAAGAACCTAGGAGTCTCGCCTCCCCTCCTCCTGCCGCCTCCCTCGCCTCCGCCCTGTTGACCCCTCTGCATAATATATAGAGTCATGACCTCGGGCACTTTGCCCTCTTTGGCATACTTAGCCAATAGATCCCTATATTCGCTCGTGTGGTCTATATCTACTTGTATAAATTTAACGGCGACTTCCCTCAACATAGACTCCAACCTCTTCAACATATCCAGCGGCATTACGGCCGTCACGAGCGGGTTGTTCAGCCACGACTCGAAGTCCTTTAGAACTCTACCTATATAGCCCAACATCGCCTGTGCCGAGTAGAGCAACGTCAGCCTATCCGCGGTCTCCATGACCTTGCCGTGGGCCTCCAGGTCGTTTACGATCCTCTGTTGCTCCTTCACCCACTGCTCAAGGCGCTCCATCATGCTCTCCAGGTAGCTCATAATGGGCTCAGACGCAGGCACGTCTGACATGCCTTATTAGCTCGTCACTCATTAATAAAGTTGTTGTACCGCTATAACAACAGCGCGAGCACCGCCGACGACAGCAGGTACGCCAACACCACCGCGGATATACGCTTGTATCTCTCCACGACGCCCCTGAGCTGCGCGAAGTTCTCTCCGAAGACCTCAGCCTCCACTTCAATCCTCGAGTAAGCTACGGCTTTCTCAAGGCCTAGGTCCTCCTCGGCCCTCCTCACCGCACTATCTATCACCTCTAGGATATGGTCGCCGTCGACGCCCTCGCCGACAACTCTATACCCTTTGCCGAAGCCGTAGCCCGTCATGGCGTGCGTATCAGTTGTTATAACTTCTATTATATTATACTTATTAGAGTAATGATTAATTATTTTATTATATAGGTTATTACTTATATTGTTTCCGTCGATAACTACCAATAAATACTTAGAGTTATCGCATTCGGCGACTATTGCGCTTATGCCTCCTACGCCTAGCTCTAAGTGTAGGGGATCTATAAAGGAGGTGTCCGCGAAGCCCAGCCCTATCTTAAACTCCCCGCACTTCTTAGCCTCCGCGGCCTTCTCCAATGCGGCTTGTAAGCTGGCCACATCTTCTTGAGACCACACGAGGGGGCCGTCGAACTTGTTCTGGGCATCGACTAGGACGAGCCCCCGGCTGTCTACCGCCTTGGCGACAGAGAGCGGTATATCGTCGGCCGCCGCCTTTACGCGCGACACTATGGCCAAGGGAGGCCCTACGCCTAGGGGAAACGTCGTCAGCCTAACGTCGCCCACCACCACGCTCTTGGCCTCCACCCCGGAGAGCGCGCGCTCGCACCGCATCCTCGAGGCCTCTCTCAACGCCTTGTCTACTATTTTATCGACCTCGTCGGAGGAGACGGGGTCCCTCTCGTGCCCCCCAACCCCGTGTATGAAGACCACGTCGTAGCCCATCCTAAGGCCCTTTGACACAAGCCTATTGACCAAGAGTCCGCCGCCTATATTGCGGAGGGGCCCTGGGTGGAAATCCGAGACCACTACGAGGCGCTTCTTCCTTCCGCTGAATAGGTATAAGGAGAGGGCCCCCCTATCCTTAACCCCCAGGGGCTTGAAGGCGTAGTCGAAGAGCCCCTCGGGGGATACTGAGGAGTAGATAAAGCTGTTGAACATACAAAGAGCGTCGCCGCCCTTGACTTGCCTAGCCAGATACGCCCTAAGCGCGGGCATAGTGGCCGCGTAAATCGCCGCCAATACGGCGTCTACGAGCCGCCCAACCGCCAAGAAGAACAACGCCGATGCGGCGAGCGGCGCTAAGTAAAGCCTCTCTCTACATCTAAGCGACATGGCCATAGACGCCGCTATGACCGAGGAGACCAAGAGTGAGGCCAAGGGCGGCCTAGAGGTCAGCAGGTCTAGCAGGGCGGAGATGCCTAGGGAAAACGACGTGACTTGGAATATGCCGAGGCGGGTCCACAGCCTATACCCAACCCAATAGAAGAAGGCGTAGAAGGCTATGAATGCGAGGATATAATCGGGGGTCCGCCGCAAGATAGTGGCCACTACCAACACTAACGCCAGCAGATACGAGATAGCCTTCGGCGCCTCGCTGAACACGTTGCGATAAGCCTCCTCAAATACGCGGCTCATAAATTCTCTATATAAGATCTAATTGCTCTAGAATTAGAATGAATAAACATATATTTATTAAATGCACTATTATATTTGGGAAATTTATAAATATATAATATTTCATTTATTAAATCTATGGCCATATAGCCGGCGTCCCCTATGCCGCGCTCGGCCATCCTACCCGCTATCGATTTGTGGAACCTGTGATCCACGTATGGGTGCAGGAGCACTGCGTAATCTAGGCCGTAGGATAAGTAGCCCTCTACTGCTGAAAAGCCTAAATGGACTGTCCTCCTAATATCTATATAATTTATCCCAACTATATAATTTCCATCTAATTTTAATAATATATTAATTTTATAAATATATTTATTTACTAACTGCGGTATATATGTTAAATCATGGAGCGCCTTTTCTATACGCCGCCCTAAGAAGTACCCGCTTGAGCTTAAGTATTCCGTCAGCGCCTTGGTCAACTCCTCTCCCGTGTTAATGCCCTCGACGCTGGCTATGTAGGCCCTCTTGACCTCCACCTCCTCCTCTTCTAAGGGGAGGTGCTCGAGTATTTTTTCATCTAGGGCCGTGTAGGGGATGTAGATGTAGCGGCCTAGGGCCTCGGCCAAGCCGGCGTCCGCCAAGCCTTTGAGGCGGCCGCAATCCTCGCCGCATTCCACGATCAAGCTCCCCGATAAGAAGGCGTAGGCCCTCCCCTTTATCCCCAGCCCGTTTCCCTTAAGCAACTTAAGCGCGCGCAACGCCTCCTGCGGCGCGTCTACTACGCGCTCCAGTAGCTGCGGGGTCGGGAAGCGCCTCTGCGCCTCCTCGGCCTCAGCCCTATGGTCCGCCGGCGTGCAGGAGAGCCTCTCTACGCAGAGGAGATCCACACACCCCAGACCGAATAAAAATGTAATCAGACAACCGAGCTCTCGCCATCAATGCTGCCGGAGGTAATTCATCACGGCGCCTTCTACAGATATTTTAAAAGGCCTTCATCCCTTCTGCCCAAGAACTTGGCCAAGTCGTTCTCAAAGGCGTCCCTAAGCCTCGGGTTATACAGCGTAGCCGCCGGGTGATATGTGACGCATATAGTGGTGGAGACGCCCGCGATGGTGGCGGCGTAGCACCTCCCCCTGGCCTCTGACAACTTCTCTATCCTCCGCCCGGCGGCGCTTAAGAGCGCCTTGGCGCTGTGGGCGCCCAGCGCTACGATGACCTTGGGCCTCACGGCCTTTATCTGCGCCAATAAGTAGGGGAGGCACGCCTCGACTTCGTCGTCTAGGGGCTCCCTATTGCCCGGCGGCCTACACTTAACGACGTTAGTTATGAAGGCGTCCTTGGCCCTATTAATTCCCAATTTCTCCAGCGCCTTCGTCAGCTGTTTGCCGGCGGGGCCGACGAAGGGCCTCCCCTCTTCGTCCTCCTTCTCGCCGGGGGCCTCGCCGACGAGCATTATGCCCTTTTCCGCGAGCCCCTCCCCCGGCACCGCGTTTTTCCTGCCCTCATGTAGCCGGCACCTCTTACACGCCCTTATCTGCTCAGCTATCTCGTCGAGCGTGATAGCCACGGCTAGCCCCTAATATGCCTAATTAACTATTGGCCTTTTTATTTAGGCGGCCGCCATAGCCGTGTTTTGGCGCCTCTTCCCCTCCTCGAAGCAGAAGGAGTTGCCTAAGGTGGGGGGCAAGCCGGTGTACATAGGCGGAGTCCTCTTCATGGGGACGGCGGAGCGCGGCGAGTTCGACGTAAAGAGACATAAGCTGGTGGCCCTATACGTCAGAGACGGCAATGGGTCCTCGTATAGGCTAGACACGAGCAACGTGAAGGTGAAGATAAGTAGGGATAACATCGACTTAGACATATCGGCGATGCCGAGGTTCTTCGAGGTTAAGATGAGGGAGCTGAACTCCATCATGGAGCAGCTGAAGACCGAGCGGAACGAAATAGAGTCCGCCTATAAGCGGCTCGAGGACGCGCTTATAAGGGGCGTGATAAGCCTTCAGACGTACGAGGAGTCTAGGAAGAGGATAGCCGAGAAGGAGAGGAGGCTTCAAGCCTCATGTATAGAGGCCGAGAAGAGCTTCTTAGGCGTCGGCGATACGCTCAAGAGGCTGGCCGCGGACGTCGAGGCGAGGCGCGAGGCCTTAGAGGCTAAGAAGTTGCTAGATAAGCTGGAGCCCGGCGAGGAGGCGGCGCTGGGCAACCTAATATCTCTTAGATCCACTATATCCTCGATTGAGCAAATGCTAAATACTATGTTGCTTCAGCTCCGGCTTATATGCTAGTCTATAATATCCGGGCTTGAGATCTCCTCGGGGGGCCTCAACCTATCGCCGTCCATATACCCGAGGATTCTATGTTCCCTATTGGCTCTGCACTTGCGGCAATAGAGGACTATCCGGCCCTTAAATACGGCTAGGTTGAACCCCACGTCTAGGCGCCTCTCCGTGCCGCAGACGGTGCACTTGAGGACCCACTCGGTCATCGCCTAAGCCTAGCTATGTACTCCACTAGATGTGCGGCCGGGTTTATGCCAGTGCTGGATTTAAAGCCGCGCCAGTCGGGCGACGCGTTGACCTCGAAGATTACGTAGCCGTCTTTGGTCTCGCCTATGTCGACTCCGGCGTAGACTAGGCCTAGGGCCTTAGTGGCGCGGATCGCCAAGTCCTCGATCTCTCCGTTGAGCTCGCAGGGCTCGGCCTTGGCGCCCTGCGCTATATTGGTCTTCCACATATTCGATATTCTGTACATACAGCCTATAGCCCTCCCGTCTACTACTATGACCCTGATATCCCTATTGGGCTTCTCTATATACTTCTGCACGTAGAGCGGGTTGTGGGTTAATAAGAGCGTCCTCATGACTTGGAATGCTAGGTCTGGGTCCGAGAACAACATAGCGCCGAAGCCTCTGCTCCCCTGTATCGGCTTTATCACCACGGTCTCCAAGTTCTTGGCGGCGTTGTATGCGTAGAATAAATCCTCTGTGACCACCGTCGGCGGTATGGGGAGGCCGTTGCGCCTCAATACGTAGAGGCTCTCCAGCTTATTTCGAGACCTCATTAAGCCGTCGACGGGGTTTATGGCCGCGGCGCCCTCGGCCTCTAAAATCCTAAGGACGGACACCCTCTTGACTAGGGTGTTGGCGTCTAGCAAAAATCCGATGCCTCTAATGACCACGACGTCGGGCCTTATTGGGCCCCGCCTGGTCTCCACGGCGATGCCGTCTCTATCCATCTTCACGGACAAGCGCTGGATCGGGATATACCTATATATAAAGCCCTTTGCCTTAAGCTCTAGTATTATGTCGCGGGTCGGCTCGTCGGGTATCTGCGACTCGGCCACCACGACGACGTCCACGCGCCCCCCCTCGAGATAATATAAAAATAAGACGCCGAGGCGTCGTGAGGCTTAAGACGGCTAAGGGCATCGCCATGTGCCCGTCCTGCGGATTCGCCATGCCTGGCCTCGATATGTGCTCCCTCACCAATACCTGCGTCGAGTGCGCCAGGAAGGCCCTCGGGGAGGCCTGCTCCACATGCCCCGAGAAGGACGCGTGCGATCTAGCGCTAGAGGGCTTGAGATTTATCAAATCGCTGGAGCCTAAACTAGATATATATGTAGATGTCTCCAAGGGAAGTTGTAAAAAAGGCTGAGAGGTACGGAGCCGCCGAGATAGCCATAGCGTATATGAAGGCCTTAATGGGCCTAGTGAAGGCGCTCCAATCCCATAGCCCGGCCGAGGCCTTCACGGCGTGGCTTAAGGCGGTCTTCAAGCCGTCCACGCTCCATAAGCTGAATAGGACGCCCTATATAGTCTCAGACTTCTATCTGGAGTTCAAGGCGTTTTGCCAAGAATTTAACTGCAAGGGCTTGGAGGCGCCCCTATCCAACTTACTATCGGCGCTTATAAGCCTAGCGCTGATGGAGGGCTCGCCGTCGCCTGAGGCCTACTTCAACCTCCTAGGCGCGTAGTACGCCAAGAGGCCCTCTAGAGTTCTGCGCGCTAAGTAGTAGAACGCGAGGGCGGCGGCTTGAAGAGCCGTATATGCCCCAAAGCCCCCCAACGACATGGCGTAGTACTGCGAAAAACAAGCGCCCGCGGCCGTGGCCGCTACGGCGTAGGTATTACATATTGTCCTCAACAGATCCGACATAGGAGGGGTGTAGGCTATGAGCGAGAGGGCCAGCGATAGGGCGTTTAGGGCTATGGCCGCCGACGAGAGGCGAACCGCGGATTCGTATTCGCCGTGTACAACCCCCGACTTGGAGAGATAGCCCACGGCCATCGCCACCACCGAGATTAGGAAAGAGGCCAGGGCTAGGCTGCTCACCACTATATCGGCTAAGAAGAAGTTGGGGAGGCCCAGCGCTATATATATGCCGATTCCGACGAATACGCCTACTAGCAGGGCCACTACGGCGAACCAAGTATATCTGCTGTACCTGCTCTTTCGATCCTCTATCTCCTTTAAGGTGCGGGCTCTGCTCATTTAGGCAAATAGACCACTTCCCTGATCTTGACCCTACAATTGGCGCATATGAGGACGCGCTCCAGGATCCTATTGCCGGTGAGGTGCTCGAGCCGCATAATTCTGCTGTCCTCCTTCATAGGCCGGCCGCAGGAGGGGCATATGGTGAGGTAGTCTAGGTCCAGCACGTAGGGGGGAGACCACATTATTAAAAATGTTGCAAGGCTTAAATTAGCTGTGTTATTCGGCGTATGGACAAGCTAGATATAAACGCGTTGGTGGACCGCCTAAGGGCCGGGGAAAACCTAGAGGTCAAGGGCTATGAGGGCGACTTAATATTAGTGGATAAGGTCAAGGGGATAGTTAAGGGGGAGGTCGCGCGCGAGGAGCTCTCGGAGCTTAAGAAGAGGAGGCCTAGGGGAGGGCCCACTAAGAAACAGCTGGAGACGGTCGCAGAGGCCGCGAGGGTATTGGCCGAGAACAAGCTGTTGTTTAAGGTCGTGTTTGGGCCTAAGGAGGCCACGATAAGGCTAGAGAAGGGCTTCATTAGGCTGACCGAGGAGGACGTGAGGGTTGCGGGCTTCTCCTCCCTCGAGGAGACCCCCCTCCCCCTCATAATGCCGGCCTTGAGGAAATACGGCGAAGTGAAGCTGTTGAGGCCGCTCCGCTAAACATTGCGCTTTTAACTCGGCCGGCCCCCATCTGCGTGTTGCCGTCGTACGTCATAACCGAGAGGTACAAGTCGCTTGAGCTCGACCTAGGCGACTTCCCCCTCTGCATAACGCTGGGCGAGAAAGGGCCTGCGATAAAGAGGGGGGAGTGCGAGAGCAAGTATTTGGCCGTGGAGCCGTATAGGGGCGTCTTCCCCGGCTCAAGCCCCCTTAAGCCGGCCGAGGCGGCCTCGGCGAAATTCCTCGACTTCTATGCGGTGAGCGGCTTCGGCATAGCTAAATATAGGCTGGTCGAGAGGGGCAAGAGGATGAGCTTGAGGAGAAGCCACGAGGTGGAGCTCTTCAACGGCTTCGTGAAGGCCGGCGAATATAAAGAGCTCGAGAAGGCCTTCGAGAATTGGGTGAGGGCCTACGCGGCCAGTTGCATCTTTGGATGCGCCGCGTCGCTGGGGGCCGCCGCCGATATAGAGGCCGTCGCAGGGCTCGCGAGGGGGGCGAGGCGTATGGGCGATATATTCTATAAATCTGGCTTGGCCATCTACATAGAGCCCCACTCGAGGAGCTCGGTGGTCGTGGAGGCGGTGGCCGCCGTCTCCGCCGTGGACGAGTTCCGGGCCCTCTTAATGGCCGTCCTCGAGGCCTCCAACGGGCTCCACTGGGCCTATATGGGCAGGCTCCTGCGCTCTAAGCCCTCAGCCTACATAGATCTATTCTTGCCCCGCCTCAGCGCCGCCGGCCTCCCTAAGCACAACTAAGTTGACCCTGCCCTGCCTCTTAATCTCCACGAGCCCCTGCTCCTCAAGCCTCCTCAAGGCCTTATGCGCAGTGCTCTTCGGGAGGCCCAGGGCCTTTGTTATATCGCTTTGATAGGCCAAGCCGCCCTGGCTACGCAAGAACAACAATATGTGGGAGTCCACGTCGCTGGGCACGGCCCCGGGGTCCTCCCTGACCTCCAACAGCCTAGCTATCCTCCTCCGCCCGGTATACGCCGCCGCAGCTAATAAAGCCAGCTCGACTATTAGGAGGAGCTGGGTCAACATCTCCTCACGGCGCCCTC
The DNA here is from genome assembly GCA_000960885.1 of Thermoproteus sp. AZ2. Lineage (GTDB taxonomy): Archaea > Thermoproteota > Thermoprotei > Thermoproteales > Thermoproteaceae > Thermoproteus. The sequence goes on from JZWT01000011.1 coordinate 23,526, forward strand.
GACGGCGTCGTAGAGGGCGACGGCCTCTAGGGGCGATTTCACGGCCCGGCTCGCCTCGAGGCCTAGGTATATGGGCGTCGTCTTGAACCCGAGCGAGGATAGAGCGGCGGGGTCGGGGCATTTAGAGGTCGAGAAGAGCTCGACGCGGCCGTCGCGGCAGTCGCACTCGTACACCACTACGCCGTTAAGCGCAGCTACGCTCTTCCTAAGCCCTACAATCCACTCCCTAAGGTCTATCAGCCAGCCCTCCGAGCTCAAGGCCTC
>JZWT01000110.1 GCA_000960885.1 Thermoproteus sp. AZ2
GCCCCTTCCCCCAAAGGGGCCGGGGCCGATCTGCTCCGGTCCGCCCGAGGATGGGGGCGCGGCCCATCAGGTAGATGGCGGGGTAACGGCCCGCCATGCCGAAGACGGGTAGGGGCGGTGAGAGCCGTGAGCCCCGAGATGGGCACTGAGACAAGGGCCCAGGCCCTACGGGGTGCAGCAGGCGCGAATACTCCGCAATGCGGGAAACCGCGACGGGGCTACCCCGAGTGCCGGGCGAAGAGCCCGGCTTTTGCCCGGTGTAAGGAGCCGGGCGAATAAGCGGGGGGTAAGTCTGGTGTCAGCCGCCGCGGTAATACCAGCCCCGCGAGTGGTCAGGGTGATTACTGGGCTTAAAGCGCCCGTAGCCGGCCCGGCAAGTCGCTCCTGAAATCCCCGGGCTCAACCCGGGGGCGGGGGGCGATACTGCCGGGCTAGGGGGCGGGAGAGGCCGCCGGTACTCCGGGGGTAGGGGCGAAATCCGATAATCCCCGGAGGACCACCAGTGGCGAAAGCGGGCGGCCAGAACGCGCCCGACGGTGAGGGGCGAAAGCCGGGGGAGCAAAGGGGATTAGATACCCCTGTAGTCCCGGCCGTAAACGATGCGGGCTAGCTGTCGGCTGGGCTTAGGGCCCGGCCGGTGGCGTAGGGAAACCGTTAAGCCCGCCGCCTGGGGAGTACGGCCGCAAGGCTGAAACTTAAAGGAATTGGCGGGGGGGCACCACAAGGGGTGAAGCTTGCGGCTTAATTGGAGTCAACGCCGGAAACCTTACCCGGGGCGACAGCAGGATGAAGGCCAGGCTAACGACCTTGCCGGACGAGCTGAGAGGAGGTGCATGGCCGTCGTCAGCTCGTGCCGTGAGGTGTCTGGTTAAGTCCAGCAACGAGCGAGACCCCCACCCCTAGTTGCTTCCCCGCTCTTCGGGGCGGGGGGCACACTAGGGGGACTGCCGGCGTAAGCCGGAGGAAGGAGGGGGCCACGGCAGGTCAGTATGCCCCGAAACCCCGGGGCTGCACGCGAGCTGCAATGGCGGGGACAGCGGGATCCGACCCCGAAAGGGGGAGGCAATCCCGTAAACCCCGCCCCAGTAGGGATCGAGGGCTGCAACTCGCCCTCGTGAACGTGGAATCCCTAGTAACCGCGTGTCACCAACGCGCGGTGAATACGTCCCTGCCCCTTGCACACACCGCCCGTCGCACCACCCGAGGGGGTTCTCTGCGAGGCCCCTCGCCCTGGGGCAACCCGAGGTGGGGGGACGAGCAGAGAACCCCCGAGGGGGGTGAAGTCGTAACAAGGTAGCCGTAGGGGAACCTGCGGCTGGATCACCTCCTAGCCCCCTCGGGGCGGGAACCTAAAGGACTCCGCGCGCGATGCCCCGCAAACCGCCGCTCCGCACGGCGAAGCCGCCCGGTGGATGGCTCGGCTCGGGCGCCGAGGAAGGGCGTGGCAAGCTGCGATAAGCCCGGGGTAGCCGCAGGCAGGCGTTGAACCCGGGATCCCCGAATGGGGCTTCCTGCTGGGGCCGAATAGGCCCCGGCGCCCCGTAAGGGGCGGGAACGCGGGGAAAGGAAACATCCTAGTACCCGCAGTAAGAGAAACCAACAGGGAACCCCTGAGTAGGGGCGACCGAAAGGGGGTGAGCCCAAACCAAATCCCTACGGGATAACCGTGGGGAGATGTGGTGTAGCGGACCCGGGCACCGCCGGCGGGCGGTAGCCGAAGTGGGCTGGAAAGCCCCGCCGTAGAGGGTGATAGCCCCGTAGGCGAAACCGCCCGTGGCGGATTCCGGGTATCCGGAGTACCGCGCCTCGGTTTTGGCGCGGGAATCCGGCGGCCACTGGCCGCCAAGGCTAAGCACGTCCCGAGTCCGATAGCGAACTAGTACCGTGAGGGAAAGCTGAAAAGAGCCCCGGAAGGGGGGTGAAAAGAGCCTGAAACCGGGCGGCTACAGTGGGGCGGGCCTTAAAGGATGCCCTCCCCCGAAGGAAACCCCGGTGACGGGGGAGTACGAGGGGGAGGGCCGGGGTCCGCCCTTACGTCTAGAAACACGGGCCGGGGAGTTCACGGCCGTGGCGAGCCTAAGGGGTTTAACCCCGTAGGCGCAGGGAAACCGACTGCCCGTAGCCGGCTTGCGCCGGTGAGGGGCGGGGTCCGAAAGGGCCCGGAGTCACGGCCGTGAGACCAGAAACCGGGCGATCTAGCCCTGGGTAGGGCGAAGCGGGGCGAAAGCCCCGTGGAGGCCCGAAGGGGTGCTGACGTGCAAATCGCTCCCATGACCTGGGGCTAGGGGCAAAAGACCAACCAAGCCCGGTGATAGCTGGTTCCCCCCGAAGCGGGTCCCAGCCCGGCCTCCCCGGAGGTCGCCGGCGGGGTAGAGCACTGATCGAGGGCGCAGGAGCCGAAAGGCTCCGGCCCTCGGTCAAACTCCGAACCCGCCGGCGCCGTAGAAGGGGGGAGGCGGGGCCAGTGGGGTAAGCCTCTGGCCCGAGACGGGAATAACCGGGACCGGGGTTAAGGCCCCAAAGTGCGGGCTAAGTGTCAATCGTGAAGGGCGTCCTCCGCCCAAGACAGCGGGACCGTGGGCCTAACAGCAGCCATCGGCTAAGCAACGCGTAACAGCGGACCCGCCGAGGCGGAGGGCCCTGTAGATGTAGAGGGACTCAAGCCCGCCGCCGAGACCCCGGGCCTCCGGCCGTTGGCCGGAGTGTGGTAGGGGGGCGCGGCCGTGGGGCAGAAGCCGGGCCGAGAGGTCCGGTGGACCCGCGGTCGACGAAGATCCCGGCGGTAGTAGCAGCGAAGAGGGGTGAGAAGCCCCTCCGCCGGAAAGGACCAGGTTTTCCCGGCAACTTCAATAGGCCGGGAGTAAGCCGGTCCTAAGGCGGGGCCTAATAGGCATCCGCCGAAGGGGAAACGGGTTAATATTCCCGTGCCGCGGGGGTAGGTTCTGCGGCGACGCAGGCCCCGCCCCCGACGCCTCGGGATAGGGCGAGCGGGACCGCCGTCCCGCTTAACCGCTGAAGGCCGGGGAGTGCCGTAATGGCGAGAACCGGCTGAAGGCGGGAATAGCCGGGGGTTATCCCCGGTTCGCCCGACTCCTGGGGCCCATGAAAAGGGGGCGGGGAACGAGCCCCCGCGCCCGTACCGAGAACCGACGCAGGTGTTCCTGGGTGAGAAGCCCAAGGCGGCTCGGGTCTACCCCAGGCCAGGGAACTCGGCAAACTGGCCCTGTAACTTCGGGAGAAGGGGTGCCTGCGGACTTGGGGTAAACCCCTGGGTCCGCAGGTCGCAGTGACAAGGGGGACCTGACTGTTTAACAAAAACATAGGTCCCCGCTAGCCCGTAAGGGTGTGTACGGGGGCTGAATCCTGGCCACTGGCGGTACGTGAACCCCGGGTACAACCGGGCGAAGCGCCGCTGAAGGCCGGGGGTAACTCTGACCCTCTTAAGGTAGCCAAATGCCTTGCCGGGTAAGTTCCGGCGTGCATGAATGGATCAACGAGGTCCCCGCTGTCCCGGCCTGGGGCCCGGCGAACCCACCTCCAGGTGCACAGTCCTGGGACTCCCGACGGGGCGAGAAGTCCCTGTGGAGCTTCACTGCAGCCTGTCGTTGCGGAGGGGCGGGGGGTGCAGAGCGTAGGCAGGAGCAATGAAGCGGGGTCTCCGGGCTCCGCGGATGCGGCCCTGGAACACTGCCCACTCTCCGCCCCTCCGCTAACCCGCCGCAAGGCGGGGACAGCGGCAGGCGGGCAGTTCGGCTGGGGCGGCACACCCCTGAAAAGATATCGGGGGTGCCCAAAGCTCGGCTCAGGCGGGTCAGGACTCCGCCGTAGAGTGTAAGGGCAAAAGCCGGGCTGACTGCGCCCTTGAACGCAAGGGGCGCAGGCGGGAAACCGGGGCCTAGAGAACGCTCGTGCCCCCACCAGTGGGGGCCGGGCATGACAGAAAAGTTACCCCAGGAATAACCGGCTCGTCGCGGGTGAGAGTCCCCATCGACCCCGCGGCTTGGTACCCAGACGTCGTCTCTTCCCATCCTGGCGGTGCAGCAGCCGCCAAGGGTGGGGCTGCCCGCCCATTAAAGGGGAACGTGAGATGGGTTCAGACCGTCGCGAGACAGGTCGGTCTCTACCTGTCGGGAGCGCTGGCCGCCTGAGGGGAAGGTGCCCTCAGTACGAGAGGAACGGGGCGCCGCGGCCTCTAGTGTACCGGTTGTCCGGCAGGGCACTGCCGGGCAGCCACGCCGTAGGGGATAACCGCTGAAAGCATCTAAGCGGGAAGCCCTCCCCGAGACGAGGCGGCCGTTGCCTCGGGGGCAACCCCGGGGCACGAGGGCTCCCGTAGAAGACGGGTTTGATGGGGGGGCGGTGTAACCCCCGAGGGTTTCCCGAGGGGGGAGCCGGCCCCTCCCAATCGCCCGAGCGTGCGGAGCGGCGGGCGAAAGGGCTTGGCGGCGTGGGGTGTTAAGGCTGTGAATTTTTAATTCGCACGTGTATATTAACGGCCGCGGGAACCCCTGAGGTTCCTCACAACGAGCCTCCTCCTATGAAGAACAAGGTGACGATCTACGAGGATTTAATCATGCGGGTGTATTATGTGGGGGACAGGTGGCTTGTGGCGGCGTATTGGGCCCAGGGCGGATTTAGCCACGAGGTTTATGTAAACGGGTCGCTTTTCTACTACAAGCCGGGGGCTACGTCGGTTCGCCTAACGTGTGGGCTATTTCGAGGGGAGGGCCGTCGAGCTTAAGCTGGCCTCCCTGGGGGATTCCTAGGCCGACGCGAGGGCTGTTTTCTCCGCGGAGCTTGTGCGGGATAGGGCGCTTGAGGCGCTCGGCTGTGCCGCCGCGTTGGGGCTGGACGCAAGGGAGACCAACGAGCTTCTCCGCGCCTTCGGCGCAACCGGCGAGGTGAAAAGTGTGAGGGGG
>JZWT01000111.1 GCA_000960885.1 Thermoproteus sp. AZ2
GGCGGCGCCTAGGAGGGTCGAGTAGGTGGCGAAGGTGAAGGAGATGGGCACGCCGAAGGCGGTGCCCAACACGGCTATGAGAGTCGCCGACGCGCTGGCCGAGAGTGCTCCGCTGAAGGAGAAGGCGTATAGCTTTATTATCCAGCGGGAGAATTTAAGTCCGAGTATATTGCCGAGGATTATAGGCAGGAGGGCCCAGGGCGTGTCGTTGATGAAGGCTATGTTGTTGGCGCCGAACATAAAGCCCACGGCGGCTAGGATCAACAACGCGAGGGGCTGCGAGGGCCTCAGCCCCCTCCCAAGCGCGTATCCGGCCAGCGCGGCGGCCGGCGCGGTGCCGAACCATATGGCCAGAGCCGTCGCGTTCAGCCCCCTCAAGGCGTAGAGGAAGACGGAGATCGGCAGGGCTATTCTGGCGAGGGTGAAGGCTAGGTAGAAGGCCAGAGCCGCGGCGTAGTAGGGCGTCGAGAACGCAAGAGGTCTCATGGGGGAGAGCAAGGCGCCGGCGGACTCGGCCAATATCATCAAGGGCAGGGCGCGCCTGGGCGACACCCCGCCCCACGCCAGAGGCCCCATGACCACCAACGAGTTGTTGTACACCAGCGCGAATATTAGGGCAAGCTGTAGCGCTAGGTCGACGACGCCCACGGCCCCCTACACCATTTATTTATAAGGGTTGGCGATAATATGTTCACCAAGGAATCCCTCGCCCGCCTAATAGACCACACAATACTCAACCCCGCCGCGACGCCGCGCGACGTGGAGAAGTACTGCAGAGAGGTCCTCGAGTACGGGTTCTGGGGCGTCGTGGTGAACCCCGTCTACGTCTCCTACGCGAAATCGATTATAGGCAACAGGGCCAGGGTGATGGCGGTGGTCGGCTTCCCCTTCGGCTCCCACAAGACCTCCGTGAAGCTCGCCGAGGCCGAGGCGGCTATAGAGGACGGCGCAGACGAGCTGGACATGGTGATGAACATAGGGGCCTTTAAGGCCGGCCTCTACGAGCTCGTCGAGAGGGACATCAAGGCCGTCGCGTCCCTCGCCCACGACTACGGCGCAATCCTGAAGGCGATAATCGAGACGGGCTACCTCACCCCCGAGGAGATAGTCAAGGCCTCGCAGCTGGCGGCTAGGGCCGGGGCCGACTTCGTGAAGACCAGCACGGGCTATGGGCCGAGGGGCGCCACCGTCGAGGACGTCCAGCTGATCTACAAGGCGGTGGAGGGGCGCGTGGGCGTTAAGGCCGCCGGGGGCATTAGGACGGCCCAACAAGCCATAGCCATGATAAAGGCCGGCGCGACCAGGATAGGCTCCAGCCACGGCGTAGACATAATAAATACGTTGGCGTAGATCCCTAGGAGCCCTCGCGTAAAAAAGAGCTAGGCCCCGCCGTCAGGGCCACGGCCGGCCAAAACGCCGCGGGCGCCGCCACGGCGGAGGGCCCCCATATTTTGTACAGAGCGACCCCCGGCGAGTAGATAGGTATCAGCGAGTTCCGGGCGTCGAAGGTCAGCGCCAGGCTCGGCATCCCGAGGAGTATAGTGGGCAGGAACGGGGGAATATATGCCCCCGGCGCCCGTCCCCCGCTCGTTGCTGAAGATGAGCGCTCCCGCTGTGCCTAGGCCGAATAGAGAGGCCGCTACAAATACCTGCCCCGTATAGGACGCCACGACCCTGGGTTTTATTAAAAAGCCTAGAATAGAGGCGCTTGCGACGAATTAAAAAAGCGCAAAGAGGTTAGTGGTGCCAGATCAGCGCGGTGTTCCAGATAGCCCTCGCGACCTGCTCCCTGCACTTAGCCCTCTCCCTCGGGTCGGCTATTGAGTTGCATATTTCCGGAGTCATGTGTCCCTTTCCCATATCCATATATAAGTCTTTTGCTTAAGTCAAAAATGGCCGAAAAATATAGAAGAGAAAAATAGAAGAATAGAAAAGCAAAAATTAAATGAATAAAAAATATATTTGATAAAAAACATAAAATTTGAAATTATTAGAGGATGGAGTAACAAGCCCAAAATTTTATATCTGCCGGAGCTCTTGGGCGTCTGTGATTAAGGCCGCCTTCTTCGACTTCGACGGCACCCTCGTCGACAACGGCGAGTCTAAGAGGAGGGCCCACTTCGCCGTCGCCAAGTTCATGACGGAGCGCTACGGCGTCAGGCTACATAAGGTGGCCGACTTAATAGCCCAAATAGAGGCCGAGATGGATAGGGCCGGGAAATACGACAGAGGCGCTTGGTGGCGCGAGCTCTTCGGGAGGCTCGGGCTAGTATACGACGAGGAGATAGGCGAAGTCCTAACCGATATGTACTGGCGCGAGTATATAAACGGCATGAGGCCCTATAAAGACGCCGCCGTGTTGTTGAACTTCTTGAGGGGCCGCGTCAAGCTGGGCATAATTACGGACACCGACGGGGCCCCCGGGCTGAAGAGGCGCAGGCTCGCGGCGGCCGGGATCCCCCTAAACATCTTCGACGTAGTCGTCGTGGCGGGCGAGGACACGGGCGAGGCGAAGCCCAGCGCGAGGCCCTTCAGCTACGCCCTAGCTAAGCTAGGCCTCGGCCCGTGGGAGGCCGTCTACATCGGCGATAAGGCATACGCGGACGTCCCAGGCGCCAAGGAGGCCGGCCTATACACGGTCCTCGTCAAGCGCGGCCCCGACAGCGAGCCGCAGGCCCCCGAGCAGAGGCCGGACCTAGTAGTGGGCGCGTTGGCCCAGCTACAGCTCGCCTTGAGGTGGCCGGCGAAGAGGATTTAAGGCCGGGCGCGTTTAGGGGCGGCGTGAGGCGGCACGAGCGCGCTGAACGTGATGGCCCACCTGCGCCGTGCCGATAGCCCTTATATACTCGAGGAAAAGTCTCCGTGGCCGAGGTAGAGCCCATCAAGGGCTCCTTGAGCAATTTGTTGAAGGGGAGGAGGATAGCCCTAGTGGTCACCTCCAGCGTCTCCCTCTATAAGTCCATAGACGTCGCGCGCCTCTTAATTAGGCACGGCGGAGATGTATACGTCGTGATGTCTAAGAAGGCCGCCGAGCTCGTGAGCCCCGAGCTCTTCAAGTGGGCCACGGGGAGGGAGGCGGTCCATAGGCTGAGCGGGTGGGCGGAGCACATCTCTTTGTGCTCTAGGGCCGACTTGCTCTTGGTGGCGCCCGCCACGGCGAACACCATAGCTAAAGCCGCGCACGGCATCGCCGACGGCCCGGCGACAACTTGCATACACGCGGCGTTGGGCGCGGGGGTCAAGGCCGTCTTCGCGCCTGCGATGGGCCTCCCCCATGTGGCGCAACCCGGCCCTCGCCGAGGCCCTCGAGAGGCTCAAGAGGTGGGGGGCCGCAGTAGTCGAGCCCGTGGTGGAGGAGGGGAAGGCGAAGTACCCGGAGCCCGAGGAGGTCGTCGAGGCCGCCATAGACGCGACGGCGCCTAGGGACATGGAGGGCTTGAGGGTCTTAGTCACGGCGGGCCCCACCCACGAGCACATAGACGACGTGAAGTATATATCTACGCCGAGCTCTGGCTTGACGGGCGTGTACTTCGCCAGAGAGGCGGCCGCGAGGGGCGCCGAGGTGACGCTGGTGGCCGGGCCCGGCGTTAGGGCCAAGGGCCCCTTCGAGGTCGTCGAGGTTGTGTCGGTGCTGGACATGTATAGGGCCGTGGTCGAGAGGGCGGCTCGACAAGACCTCTTCGTATTCGCCGCGGCCCCCCTCGACTTCTACGTGGCCGAGAAGGCCAAGGGCAAGATAGACAGCTCCCTCCCCAGCGTCGAGGTGAGGCTGGCCCAGGCGCCGAAGATAGCGGCTGAGGCCAAGCGTATAAACCCGCGGGCCTTCGTCATAGGCTTTAAGGCCGAGCACGGCGTCTCCGAGGAGGAGCTATTGGCGAAGGCCAAGGCCAGGATGGAGGCGGGCTCTTGGGACATAGCGCTGGCCCACGACGTGTCTAAGATGGGGTTCGGCACGTTGAAGGACGCCTATATAGCCATAACTAAGTCAGGCGTAGTTAGGCTGGGGCCCGCCCACAAGAGGGAGCTCGCCCGCGCCGTATTGGACATGGCCGTGCAAACGATGAGGAGGCGGGGCTAGCGCAGCCCCTCGTTGTATTTGACCACGGCCTCCCTCACCGCCTTGTAGTCGCCGCTGGCTATTACCCTAGCCCTAGAGAGGTCTATCAAGAAGCCGCAGTAAGGGCACTGGTGGCGGCCGGCCCTCCGCGCCGCGCTCGCGCGGCCGCAGCGGGGACACACCACAGCCAAATACCGCCCCCAACCCCCTCCCAGCCACGAATAATACTGAACTATAAATAATTGGCCCTCCCCCGCCGTTGCCGCTATTGGCCGCCGCATCGGCGCGCCTGCTCCCGGCCGCTAGGCGACTGCCGGCGCCGCCACCGCCAGCAGGGCGGCGAGGATCACGGCGGGGAAGCCGAGCGCGAACGAGAGCACGAACGCCACCTTCGGCGGCTACGATGGCCAGCGCTGTTAAATACGGCGCGAGGAAGTTCCACATAAGGCGCTTCCCTCCCCAGCGCATATGAGGCCGATATGCCCGCGGCGGCCACAGCAAAGCCGATAAGCAGATTCCAGCCGAAGGAGTAGAGCAAAGGCGACTCCGCCCTCGCTCACAGCGCGGGCCATGAAGGGCGGCGGATAGTTGAAGCCCAAGTCCACCTTCGCGTACGTGAAATTGCCGAGCAGAACCCTCAAGGTCGCGTTGGCGTACGCGTCACCGCATATAATTTCCGCGGC
>JZWT01000112.1 GCA_000960885.1 Thermoproteus sp. AZ2
AGTGTGGAGGCCTAGGAGCCCTTTACCTCTATGAGGTGGGCCCCCTCTTTACAATCTTTGTAAATTCCAGCATGAGGCATCGTCGTAGTTCATACTCTTGGTGAGGGTCATGCGGAGCACCGTGTGGACATGTGCGAAAATAGGTCTAGCGACTCCAGCCACTTCTGTAAGCATAATCTCTGTTGTGGACGCCAGAAATCCCCTAATTGTGGTAATCTCCTAGGCCTTCGGCATAAGGCCTCTCTCGTTCTGGGCAACGACTATACGCTCCACTCATGACGCCACACACGGCGCAATTATAAATACCCTCTATGACAAACAGCACAAAGTCACATACACAGAAAAATAGAAACCAAGAAAAAGATGACAAAAATTACAACAGGGGGATCTAGCACTCCACCTTTAGGTATTTGTTTCTTGTCACCTCTCTCCACGCGGCTTATATCTTAGCGGTATGTGGACCCCTGATTCGTCGTCTATCTTCATGGCGTATTCAATATAGGCTTAACTATCCGGCCAGTCTCTGGGTCTGTGAACACAGTCTCACCAGGAGCAAGGATCATATCTTCGCGAGGTAGTACCCGCCGTGTTCCTCCACGGCGCATCTGTATCGAATCTTGACGTCGCCGTAGGCGGCCACATGTAGTCGCCATACTCCCCCATGGGGTCCGTCCCAGCCTCTTGGCCAGAGCCAGAAACTCCTCCACGTTGTCTCTAGACACGCGTCTATAGAGCAGCTCTCTGTGCTTGGCCCCAGTTATTACAAACTCCATGACCTCGGCCTCTCGCCTCAACAGCTCCTCAAGCTCAGCCCCCAAAGGGGCTCCCGGAGCTCTGCGCCCGCCTCGGCCGCCAGCTTCTCCATATATCTTAGGTGCTCCTCAACCGCCTGGTCGCCGGCCACCAAGACCTTTGCACCAAGTCTCTTCAAAAGGGCCGCCCTTGTCTCAAACTCGGAGCCCTTGGGCAGCTTAACCACTAGGGTTACACGCCTAGACTAGTTCTAGAGTCTTCTCGATGCTGAGTATGTGGGGCGAGGGGAATTGATATATTGAGACGATGAAGAGGTCCGCTGGCCTCTCTAAGTGGCAGGCGTATACGCTGTCCTTGCCCCGGAGAAGAACAAGACCTTCATCTCCTAGCCGGCCTGTAGCTGTGGGCGTGGCTGGGGTTGTAGACTGAGCTCCGGGGCACCTCCCGCGGCGCCACCACGTCCCCCACGATTATCACAGCGTCTCGCGTGATACGTTCTTTCTTCACCTTCTCTGCGATATCCCCCAAGGTGCCCACTACAATTTTTTCGTCTGGCCAGGTGGCCTTATAGACGACGGCGACGGGCGTCTCCGGCGGGAGGCCGCCTTCTCTCAGCTCCCTCACCACCTTGTCTATCACGTGTACGCCCGTGTAGATGGCGAGGGTGGCTCCTTGCTCTATGGCGAATCTGGCCGCCAGCCTCAAGTCGCCCCGCATCTCGGTCCTCGCGGCGGCCCTAGTAATTACCACGGTCTGGACGAGTTTTGGAATCGTTAGCTCTATCCCCATCGTGGCCGCGGCCGCCAGCGCGGCGGTAACGCCGGGCACGACCTCGATCGGTATCCCCAGCTGACGCAGCGGTATCAACTCGTCGAGCAATGCGCCGTAGATCCCGGAGTCCCCCGACTTGAGCCTAACGACCAGCTTGTCCTCAGAGGCCTTTCTGGCCATCAATTCCACGATTTCTTCCGCGACCATGGAGGAGCTATCGTATACCTCAGCCTCAGCCTTGGCGTATTTCAACAATTCGGGGTTTACGAGCGAGCCCGCGTAGACGATCACGTCTGCCTCCTGTAGATATCTCATGCCCTTTACCGTGATGAGCTCGGGGTCCCCTGGCCCTGCGCCGACGAAGACTACCTTCCCCCTCCCCATATATACGCAGTGGTGAAGTAGTCGTTCCAGGTGATTTCCTGTGATATCGTTGCGTCGTCCATGTAGCACCTCTTTACGGCGATTCCCCCTCGTCTACGTAGGGCGGCGTTAATTATGTCTATGTTCTTGTTGGCCTTTACCACCACGACGACGTCGAAATGGCTAAGCGCGAGCCCCAACAGCTCCTGCCTAGTGGCAGGCACGACGGCGACGGCCCCGTCTCCGGAGACTAGCTCCCGCCCCGCGTAGAGGGCACAAGCGGTAACCGAAGTCACGCCGGGCACATATCTGAAAGAAGTGGAGAGATACTGCCTCAGCTTGGCGAAGGTGCCGTATAGTGCGGGGTCTCCCAGCTGGGCATAGACCACGTCTCCCGCGGAGGAGAGCTCCCGAGCAGCCCTCCTCAGCGTCTCTGCGTCAGTATGGCCCATCTTAAACGGTATTCGCCTCACCTCGGCCTCTGTATACGTCCTCACTATTCTCTCCGCGAGGCCCCTCTCGGAGGACGTAGACACCGGCACATATACGACCTCAGCCCCTCTCAGCCTCTTGACGGCGGCCACCGTCACGAGGTCGGGATCCCCAGGCCCGAGGCCTACCACCTCTATCATGTCCTAATCGTCACGATGTAGACTGGGTTAAGAGGCGACATTATCGTGTAGCCGCCCACCTCCCTCCCCTTGGCGACTTGTATCAACACGACCTCGTGGTCTAGGCCCCTCAGCAGGGGCACGACGGCTGACAGAGACTCTAAGGCGACCACGTCCATCACCACCCGGCCGCCTTGTCTAACCAGCTTGAGGGCCTCGGCCACAATCTCCGGCAGCCTCCTCCCGCCTCCTCCTATAAACACCGCGTCGAAGACTTTTCCACGGGGCAGGTCCCCCGGCGCCTCCCCCACCACGGCAGTTACCCTGTCCGCCACGCCGAACTTCTCAGCGTTGAGCCGCGTAAGCTCCACGGCCTCGGGGCTTTTATCGACGGCATATACCCTCGCCCCCATCAACGCCGCCTCTACGGCGATAGAGCCGGTGCCGCATCCCACATCGAGCAGCGAGCTGCCGGGCCCTATCTTCAGCTTCGACAGGGCCACCACTCTCACCTCCTCTTTTGTCATAGGCACGTGGGGCCGCCTCACGAAGGCCTCGTCAGGTATGCCAGGGGCCCTCATGCCACAGCTGCCACCTCGCCATCCTCTAGATATACCTCGACGTGCACCTCCCTCCCAACATATCTCCTCAACCTCTCCGCGGCCCGCCTAGCCACCACCTCTAGGATAGCCCTTTTATATGGCGCGACCGCGGCCAAGGCCTCTGCAACGCTCTTGGCCGAAATAATTTTGAGCAGATAGTCGTATGGCACCCCGGCCGCCGCCGCGGCATATGTGAGCGTCTCCAGCCTCGCGTCGCAGTACTTACTATGCGTATTCATGGCGCCCGCCGCCACTTTTACGAGCTTAGCCGGGAGCCCCGCTACGGTGATAGAGCCGAACCCCATCTCGGCCGCCATCTCGACCGCATATCCGACCCAGTCGCCTATCTTGACCACTACATCGCCGTGCCTCAATTTGGCGAACTCGGTAGCCTTATTTCCAAAGGCCAAGACCACTTTATCCCTCTGAGCGGCCCCCACGGCCTTCAGTTCGGCCTCTAGGTGAACCGGGTACTCCTCGTCGCTCATCGGCATCTCTATGCCTGTCGTGCCCAATATGGAAATGCCGCCCACAACCCCCACATCTTCATTCATAGTCAACTTGGCCAACTCCTCGCCGCCGGGCACCTCCACGAGGACCACACCTCCGACGAAGCCGGCCTCCTTAAGAGCCTCGACGATCATGGCCCTAGGCACTGGGTTTATGGCGCACTCCCCCGGCGGCACGGGGAGGCCCGGCCTCGTGACCCTCCCCACCCCCTCTCCGCATTTGATGACCAGCCCGCCCTCCCCAGGCTCGACGCAGACTCTAAACAACGCGCCGTCGAGCACGTCTGGGTTGTCGCCGGAGAACTTTCTAACCTCGGCGCAGTACACGCCGCCCCTGGAGTACTGGCGCTCCACAGCCACCTCAAGCCTCAGCCCAATCGGCGTCGGGATGGTGACGCTGGACGCCGCCACGCCCCTAGCGTACAAGGCCGCCGCCTTTGCGGCCGCCGCCGCGGCGGCGCCCGTGGTAATGCCAAACCGTTTAAGGGTAAGCATACTTCCTGTGGTACCCCCTCGGCGTGATTAGGAAATTCCGCCACCTGTAGGTCTCGCTGTTGCCCACGATGAGGATAGTCCGCATGTCCACCCCCTCGACGTCCACGGCCTCCAGCGTGGCTATCTCTACCCTCTGGCCGCCGCGGTATGCGTCCTTCACTATTCCAACCGGCGCCCCGCCGCCTCTAAACCGCCTAAATACTGAAAGCACATCCCTCAGCAGCCCTTTGTCTATGGGGTTGTATAGCGCAGATACGAAGTCGCCGGCGGCCGCCAGCTCAGCCCTCTTCAAGATGGCCTCTCTTGGGGTCAAGAGGGGGCTTAGGTTTAGGACGACGAAGTCTGACCCAAGCGGCGCGCCGAGGAGCGCACCTGCGGCAAGCGCCGCGGTGACCCCCGGCACAACCCTAGTCTCGAGGGGCAAGTCTAGCCTGCTCGCCATCTCGAGCACGAGCGGCGCCATGCCGAAGACTTGGGGATCCCCATCGGAGACGACAGCCACCCTTTTGCCCTCGGCGGCTAGGCTCAACGCGGTCTTTGCCCTATACACCTCCTCCCTCATGCCGGCCGCCACGACCTCCTTGCCGTCTAGAAGGTCTGATATGAGCTCTATATACGTCCTATACCCGATCCA
>JZWT01000113.1 GCA_000960885.1 Thermoproteus sp. AZ2
ATTAGCTCGCTCCAGGCGGACCAGTAGGCCGAGGCGGCCCTCGCCTCAGCCTCCATCAACTCCCTCCCGTCCCTCGCCCTAGCCGCCGCGTCTGAGGCGGCGTCTAGCTCGGCCTTGAGCTCGCCGTATTTGCCGAGGCCGCGGCGCCACGCCTTTAGATTCTCCAGCTGGCCTCTTATCTTCAGCCAGACCCACCTCTTTGCAAGCTCAAGCCCTTTCCCGTTTGTAGCCGCCTCGTATTGGCACCTCCTATATGCCACTGTGCCGTGGGGCGCCGGGGGCATGAAGAGGCCCAGTAGCTGGCCGTTCCAGTCGAAGACCGCCACCGTGGAGCCGGCCCTCAGCAGCGCCCTCAAGGCCCTGGTGGACAAGGCGATGCCTCCCGTCAGCAACAAC
Source organism: Thermoproteus sp. AZ2 (assembly GCA_000960885.1). GTDB lineage: Archaea > Thermoproteota > Thermoprotei > Thermoproteales > Thermoproteaceae > Thermoproteus. Next base: position 397 of record JZWT01000113.1, read on the forward strand.
ACCTCGTCCACCTGGTGTAGGGGGTACTCCCGCCGCGCCTCCCTCCCCTCCACCACCAATAGCCCCCTCCTGTACCTCAACCTGACGCCGTGCCCCGAGACTACGATCTGCATATCGCGTAGAAGGGGCAGGCCTTGGGGCAACTCGGCGCCACGCCGGGGTCTCTGCCGGTCTGCACCACGTCTATGGCCTCGTCCCTGGCCTCTAGGAAGGCCCTCCTGGCCTCGTCGCCCAGCGGGTAGACGTGGGCTTTATACTCCACTTGTCCGTCTACGCTTATCTGTACCGCCACGCCGTAATCCACCGGCGTCCCGTACTCCGCCTCTATGGCCATCGCGTATCCCGCCAAGGCCCTATCCACGTTTTGGAGGGGCCGAATTTGAACTCCACAACGGCGTTCAGCGCCATGCCGTCCACCACAGCCCTCCCCAGCCCTAGGGCGAAGCCGTCTATGGGGATTTGGACCGCCACGGGGGCGGCGTGCCAAACGGCGGAGTCGGGCCCCCTCGATAGGCCGACGGCCTTGACGTAGCTCAACTCGCCCATCAGCCTAGTCGCCGCGTACCTATAGAGAGCCTCCCCCCTCTGCCTGAACTCCTCCGGAATCCCCTCCAGCGCCTTCCCGGGGTCCATGGGGGTGCCCGTGTATACAAACCTCTTGAAGTCCTCCACCGCTCTAAACAGCACTGAGTGTAGGGCGGCCCCCTCGGCGAGGGGCTTGCTTGGTTGGCCTTGTTCCTTCAGCACGTATTTTAAATATAGGTTTCGGCCCGTGGGGCAGTAGCCGTAGGCGAAATCCGAGAGCGATAGGCCGAGATACGCGGGGGGCTTAACCGGCGGCGAGTCGAAGGACCAGCCCCTATACTCCGGCGACACCTCGGGCTGGCCGAAGGCTATCCGGGCCCTCCTCACTAGGGAGGATATCTCCCTAAGAGTTAACACAAAGTTTTGAGGACCACCCCCATAAAACCGTGCCTCGCCTATATTTTGTTTAAACATATTACGCATAAATACTGGGGAATTATGCATACTCGTGAAATTTATCACGGTGGGCTGGGATAAGGATCCGCCCCTGAAGGCCTTGATAGCCTCGGGCGCAGGCTCTGAGGGCGTGGGGCTCCTAATAGCCTTCACAGACAACGTCGAGGGCGACAGCAGAAGTAGGAAAAACGCCGAGGGTATCGCGGAGCTCGTGAGGAGGGGAGGGGCCAAGGCCGAGATATTCGAGATACCCCTAACAGATATTGGGAAAGGCCTCAAGAGCGCGCTCGACGCCGTGGAGGAGGGCTCATCGGTCTACCTAGCCGGCGGTCCCCGCCTCTTAAACGTCTTGGTGTTCACGGCGGCTATGTTAAGGGGGGCGAAGATATACTCGGTCCCAGAATACGAGGGCCCTATCGCCGAGATAACGCCGCTCTCGGCCGTATTGGCCCTCCCCTGCGTCGACGAGGTGAAGGCCGCCATACTTTCGGCAATGGATAGCGCCATGACTCAATCAGATATAGCTAGGGCCGCTGGGAAGCACCAAGCCACTGTCTCTAGGAACCTAGATACGCTCATAGCGCTAGGCCTTGTGGAGGACCGCGGCGGGAGGCCTAAGAGGTACCAGGCCAGCCCGCTCGCCAAGCTCATGTTGCCGTACGTGAGGATTAGATGCCGTTGACTCCACGCGCCCACCTCACATAGCAATGCATATGGGCGGAAATCTATTTTACATGTTGTTTTTCCTATAATCATATCCCCGAGAATTCAAGAATATTTTTATGGAGGCCGAACATTTAAAAGATAGTTGATATGGGTCCATATGAGTGAGGGGAAGGATTTCGGCGAAACCATAGAGCCCCTCATAAAAGTCCTCGAGGTGCTTGCTTTGGATAAGGTATATGGCCCCCTCGATATGCTCAACAGAGTAGAGGACAACGACGAGTTCTACATGCGCATGGCCAGAGACGCGCTCTATACCGCGTTGCGTTACGTCTCCACTAACAAGGACTTTAAGGCCGATAGCGGCCTTTATAGGTCTGTCGAGGCCGCCCTCGCCATGATAGAGAAGAGGCCCTACTTCGCCAAGGAGTTGGCGCTTAAGGCCCTTGCTAGGGCCATGGCGCAGAGGATGACTGAAGGGGCAGAGGCCAAGGAAGCTGGCCAAGGGAGTTGACATGTACGTCTCAATAGGTCTTAGGTTTAGGGTGGAGGTCGAGGCGCTCAATATGGCGGAGTCCGTGGGCAACTACGCGCGCCACCGCACCGCGCCCGTTCTAACCATAGAGCGGGGCTCAAACGGCGAGATAAAGAGCTATAAGATCACCATGGCGCCATCAGTCTCTGGGCAGTCAATAGCCTTCGGCTACATGTCAGCGCTGGTCGCCTTAGCTCCAAGAGATCAATTGCCGGTATGCGACAAGTGCGCCAATTACCAAAAGCTTGGCGGCTTCTTCAAAAGAGCGGATGAGCCTAAGATAGCGCACGATGACAGAGTCAAGGGATGCGTGGTGGAGGACCTCACGGGCTTTATGGCCACACAGGAGCGCGGCCAAGGCGGCGCGAAGGGGTCCGTGGTTAGGAGGACCTCCCCCGTGATGTTCAGCTACTTCGTGCCCGACACGAACAGCGCCCGGGGAATAGTTATGCCCCAACTCCACGTGAGGTACAACTTGCAAAACCCCGAGCAACAAATCCCGTTTCAGACGGAGGCGGGGACGGCGATTTATATCCACGGCGTCGCCATAGATGTCGATAGGATAGGCCGCCTAGAGGAGGGTGACTACGTAAGCGATAGAAAGAAGAGGGTAGAGCTCGCGTTCGACGCCCTAAAGGCCCTTTACGGCGGATTGATGTACGGCGCTAAGAAGGCCCGCTATCTCCCTATAATTGAGCACCTAGGCGGCGTCGCCGCCGTCGCCTCGCCTCTGCCTTTCAATGTAACGCCGCCGAGGTTTGGCGATTACGTCGCAGAAAAATATAAAGAGAGTTCAGGCATACGGCGTAAGTAGCATTTCCTTGTTCTGCTTCGATAGAGAGGGCATAACTAGTTGCGGTAACGACAAAGGCACAACCCCGGCCTCTACGTTGGAGGAGATGCTAGACAAAGTGAAAAAGGCTGTGCTCGACCAAATTAAATGAGGTACGTCTTGGTAAAGCTCGATTTCTTCTCCCCATACACCAGCGTACCGCTTTACGCCGAACACGGAAGAGGCGTCCTGGCGCCTCCGCCGTCCACTCTCATAGGCGCCCTTGCGGCGGCTTACTACTACCCAGAGGAGAGGGAAATACCTGACGATTTCGTCGAGAAGGTGAAACACGTCGCCTTCTGGGTGCCGCCCTACACCGAGGTGGAGAATATCTCCCGCCACTTCACCTGGCTAAGCCAGAGGAAACAGAGGTTGCTAATAACCGAGGCGGCTCTAAAATATTTATCAGGTCATATATCCGATGAAGAGATTTCAAAAACTTTTAAAATTATGCTAATTTTAGCTATGAAAAATTTGAGGAGCTAAGGAAGCTCGGCTACTCTAAGGCTGAAATTGTGCGCAGCGCATTGCAGATATTGTTTCAGCCGGCTACACGGCTGGAGGTCTACTACTGGGGGCCGGCGTATGCGTTCTATATAGTGGACGACGATTTGGAGAAATACGCTTGGAATATTTTCAGGGTGGGGCCAAAGGAGACATTAGTGGCGGCGACTCCCGTGAAGATACTAAGGGTAAAGAGGGTGGAGGGAAGGGTTAGGACTAGGTTCTACGTGAGGGAGGACGCCATCCACGAGTGTCATGGCGTAATTAACTACATGATGGAGGCCCCTGGAGGAGATATCAATAATTTAAAGCCGTACTGTATTCCGCCGAGACATGACGAGCTCGAGGCCGTGCCCCGCGACGCCGAGTGGACGGGCGTTGCGTTAGAAACCGAGGAGGGTATACTGGAGGCCATTGTGCCGGAGTATGCCGCGCCGCGGAGCTAAGCAAAGGTACTGCATTACGTTGGACAGCCTAGTGCAATCCACGCCTAACGGCGTTGGGGTAAGCCGGTTTCTACATTTGGCGTATTTTTACCGCGTCCAACGCTGTTCTTGTCATAACAACAGGCCGCGACTTTGAGACGCTTAAGACGCTTACTGAGGAGGAATTAAATGATAGATTAAATGATATAATAGAACAATATAATGATTATGTAGGCCAAAAAATAGAGGAATATAATTATTATAAAAGAAAAGGGAAAATAAGAAAAATTAAATAAGAAAGATTATTTATTAAAAGAGAACGACTTTAAAACTTGTGATAATGAGGGTCTTTCAAGTAAGAA
>JZWT01000114.1 GCA_000960885.1 Thermoproteus sp. AZ2
ATACAGCCCGGCGAGGCCGCAGAGGGCCTCGACGCGGTAGGCGCCGCTTTAGGGGCGGCCCAGTCGTCGTCGCCTTGTCGGGCTGGGGATTTTGCGCCGCCGTTGGGCGAGGCCTCAAGCCGGCAGACGCTACTCAGTGCGGGCCGCTGCGGCGTCGTTGGCGGGGTTCATAGCCCATGAGGCCTCGTCTAAAAGCCCCATGTTGCCCCCTGTTTAAAAACAAGCGTTGGCAGAAGTTCGACGGCTTCACGGCCACTTTGTTAAATACCTAGAATACTTAAAGGAAAGGGGGCTTATCGACGAGAATCCGCACCTCTCCCTAACGCAGCGGGGCTATCAATTCCTCGACGGGCTCAATAAGATACTAGAGGAGCTGCTCCGGGGCGAGGCGGAGCTCAGAAGGCGGCGGGGCAGAAGGCCGGAGTAACGGGTGGGCAGGGGCGGGGGGCCTCGCCGCAGTGCGCCTAGAAATTCGGCGGCGTTTGCGAGCCGGTAAATCTGTGCGGGGGCCTACGGCTCTGCCTTATACGGCGCCGAGGCGTGCGGCTGGGGCGGCGTCGTGCGTATGCGGCCCAGGCGCGCCAACAGCTACGCCGATTAACACGCCTCGGCGAAAGCGCCCTGGCAAACGCCGCAGAGCGGCGTGCGCCGAGACGTATGGCGGCGGCCGGCTCGTGGCTGAGCGGGCTCGGCCATAGAGGTAGAGCTTTTTCATCAAAAGGCCGTAGAGCCAGCCGCTAAACCCGCCGCTTCGAAATAAGCCGGATCTCCGGAGCCGAGGCGAGGGGCAGACACGTTTTAAAACAAGCGCGTTGCCGACGCCAGGAGAATAGAACTTAAGAGGTGTAGAAAGGGGGCGCCGGGGCCCTGTCTAAGCCCTAATGTCGAGCCCTAGGGCCCTAGCCCTGTTCACGATCCCCAATACCTCCTCCCAAGACTTAGTTCTATAGATGTAGAAGTCCCCCATGGGCTCGGCTTCGGCTAGGCCCAATACCTCCTTGGCGTAGAGCCCCAGAGCCACCACATAATATCCGTCGGGGGTCTTTCTTCTGGAAGTCCAGACGGCCTTTATGGGAACCTTAGTCACAAAGCCGTCGTATCTACCGCTATTAATTTGTTCTAGAGTAAATGGAAAATACGGTGTTGCCTCGGGTACCTTGACTATGAGGTTCACGGGGCAGCTGCTGAGCGTGGCCCTCGCCAGCGCGTTGTTGGCCAACAGCCTACCCAAGGAGGAGCTCCTGGGCATATTCACGGGCGACGTAAATGGCCTAGCCCCGGCAAAGCCCCTTGAGGACGTCCGCTATAATTCCCGCGGCCGCCTCGAAGTCGGCGCGCCTCGAGGAGCCCAAGCCTATCCTAAAGCCGTCGTCTCTCCCGAAGAGCCGCCCGGGCACGACTAGGACTCCCCGCCTCAAGAGCTCCTCTGCCGCGGCCGAGCCTGAGGAGCCCCGGCATTTGACGTAGGCTATGGGCATGTGCTCTACGTATTGGGCCTCGACGCCGGCCCCCCTCAGCGCCTCTATGTTAGGCCTTATAATGCCCAAGTTCCTCTCCCTGACCCAGTCCCTCTTCCTGACCAATATAGAGGCATAGCTGAGGCAAGCGTCGTGGACCAACGGGCTCACCAAGTCGATCACTCCGCCGATCCTCCTCACGATGTCCTCGTCGCCAATGACCCAGCCCGCCTTAGCCCCCGCCATCGTGTAAAACTTAGAGGTGCTGAAGGTATAGGCCATGCGCTCTAGGGGCAGGCCCCTCACGTCGTCTAGCACGAAGTCGAGGAAAATGGAGTCCACCACGGCGTATGCGCCGGCCCTCCTCAAAGAGTCGCTTAGCTCCCAAAGCTCCTTCCTGCCCAGGTAGAGCCCAGTGGGGTTATTCGGGTTGGAGAAGAAGAGGACTACGCCCGGCCTAATTAGGTCGAAGAGGGCCGAGGGTGAGCCGCCCAGCTCCGCCTCGACGTGTTTAAGCCCCAGGAAGCCCGGGAGAGCTCTGATGGGCTCGTACTCGGGAACCACCGTCACCGCCTCCTCCACAGCTCCCCTCAACGCCGACAACGCCGCGAAGTTCCCCTCCTGCGCCCCGTGGGTCAAGGCGATGTTCCTCCTATCTACGCCGTAGAGCGAGGCCAAGTCCTCCACTAAATTCCCCGGCTCCCCGAGCCGCAAAACCTCGTCTAGAGACAACGGCGCCATCCCGCTGCTAGATAAGTCGTATTCGGCCCTGTGGGACCTCAGCCACTCGAAGTGCTCGATCTTCATAGCAGAAAAAAGCCCCAGATAAATATGCGGCGCGCCTCGCTCTAGTTCTTCGAAGCCGCCGCCCCGGGCGATAGTTGTAGGCGTGTCGGTCGCCATCGGTACTACTGTTGTGACAGATGCGCCGGAAGTGAAATACATATTGACAAAAGCCGTGATGCAAGTTTGGCTGAAGTTGAGCATGGTTTCAGAGCCCCTATCTTAGATGTCTAGGTTCCTTTTTACGTCTTAGGCGCGACTAGCCTATAGGTCTGCTCGAGCGGGCCTATATTCCCCGTCGGAGACGGGGTGGCTCTAAAAGGCTGGCTTAAACCAGTAAGTTATGTAGCCCTCGCCGGGCCTTCTGTCGACTACTAGCCGCATCTTCATGCCCGGCTTTAGGGTTTTAGGATCTGCGTCGATCCAAGCGGTTATGTTGAAGCCGTCGGGCATCTTCACAATGCCTACTACGTAATCGCCTTGGTGGGAGAAGCTGGCGGGTTTGACGTTTATTACAGTCCACGTGACCAGTTCGCCCTCTGTGCTGACCTCGCGCCACTCTACATCAGACGCCTTACACCTGGGACAGTCCACCTGGGGTGGGAAGTACTTGGCGCCGCACCTCCTACACTGCGTGTACATGAGCTTGCCCCCTCTGAGGCCCTCTATGAACTTCTCGAGCTTGTTTACGGATAGGGTAAACCTCAGCCTTAGCTCGCGTACGTCGACCCAGAGCAAGGCGCCGGTCTTAGGATCTTTATACACTGGGAGGCCGGTTGCTGTAATTAGGGACTCTAATTGTTTTAGGGGGTCGCCGTAAATCCTTTCAAATACGTCTCTCACCGCCGACGCCACAGTTTTTCCGCTTGAAGTCGCGTTCGACGTCATGGGCTTAGGCCGAGTATTGTTACGAAGGCGTAGTGCCCCGTGCCGCCTACGTTGTGGGCCAGCGCCATGCCGTTCTTAATCGTCGCCTGTCTCCCCCTCTCCGCCTGCTGCCTAAGCTGTTTTGTAAGCTCGGCCACCATAGAGACGCCGGTGGCGCCTATAGGGTGCCCCTTAGCCTTCAAACCCCCATCTAAGTTTACAGGGATGACTCCGCCAATATAGGTTTGTCCTTCTCGTATGAGCTTGTAGCCCTCCCCCCTCTTGGCGAAGCCGAGGTCTTCATACGCCATTATCTCTGCTATGGTGAAGCAGTCGTGTACCTCGGCCACGTCGAAGTGCTTCACTGGGTTTTCTGGGTCTATGCCGGCCTTCTTGTAGGCCATCTTGGCGGCTACTTGAGCCGCCTCTAGCCCGACGAAGTCGGGCCGTTTGCTTAAGTTCGCCGTGCCGTTGGCATACCCAATCGCCTTTATCCAGACGGGCGTGTCGGTTATCTTCCTAGCCGCTTCTTCGCTTGCGAGTATGACCGCCGCGGCTCCGTCTGTAATCGGGCTACTGTCGTAGAGCTTAAGCGGCCATGCTATATAGCGCGAATTGAGGCACTCCTCCACGGTTATGGCTCTTTGAAACTGCGCCTTAGGGTTGAGCGACCCGTAGTAGTGATTCTTGACAGCGACTTTGCAAAGGTCCTCCTCCGTGGCGCCGTAGCGTTGCATGTAGGCTGTGGCGTATAACGCGTAGTAGCCTGGGAAGGTGAGGCCGAAGTTCTCAAATTCCCAGAAATAGTTTCCAGCTCTGCCTATAAACTCGACTACAGTAGGCGTCGGCGACTCGTTCATCTTCTCGACCCCTATCGCCATCACAATATCCGCCTCTCCGCTTGCAATCATGTGGTAGGCCGTCCTCACCGCGGCTGAGCCGGTGGCACAAGCAGCCTCCACCCTTATTCCGCTCTTAGGCACAAGGCCGCAATACTCACCCACGACAACTGCCGGCAGGGCCTCAGAAGACCATCCGCCCATGTTGCCGACCACAAATCCCTGGACGTCCTCGGGTCCAAGCCTTGCGTCGTCAAAAGCCTCCTTAACGGCCTCCCACGCAAGTTCCGGAAGAGAGACATCTGTCCTATTGCCGAATTTACTAACACCAACGCCCACTACCGCGACTTTTCTCGTCATATGGCGGCCGCTCTGCAGCCTCTTCCTCTACCGCTTTTAGACACGCCTATGCCGAAGACGCTTGGTTCCGCCATCCCTCTCAAAGAACCGTAGGGCGCCTCCCCTCTTTCCTCAACCCCCATGGTCCTCGGCGTAACCCCCCTCTCCATAACCACTATCTGGTTTTTAGACATTTTACGCCCAAGCGTCAAAGCCGCCGAGTAGTCCCCTACTGCGCTAGATAGAGATACCATAGCTGTCGACATATTCCAATATTTAAATATTTATCTCGCCAATTTATTATAGTTAGATTTTAATTCCTTTCTTGT
>JZWT01000115.1 GCA_000960885.1 Thermoproteus sp. AZ2
GCCGCGACTCCAGACCCGCCGTAGGTGCCTAAGACTACGGCGGACGGCACTGCGCACTTGAGAAAGGGCCTCCTTCACCTTCACCGCGTTGGTAAAAGCCCACCGGCGCAGCGATTACATACGCCAGCTCTCCGCCGCCCATGCAGTGCTCCATGGCGGCGTGGAGGGCCGTGGGTGCGTTTCCCACCACCACGCCCGCCGCGCCGAGCTTCTCCAGCCAACACCTCATGCCGAGATAGGACTTGGTGTAGCCCTCCCGGCCACCGCCGCAGTCAAGCGCCACGCGCACCCGCGAATACCTCAGACCCGCGGCGACCATCCGACTATCTACCACCACCTCGCCGCCCATCCACTCCCTGAAGGCTTGTAGCAAGTCGTCGGAGATATAGAGGCTCTTCGCCGCCTCTAGGTTCCCTGTGGCGTAGGCGACCCGCGCCTTGAGCCTATCCCTCCAATCCGACAAGTCCAACCCCAACGCCTCAGCGGCATATCTCATAGAGGATTCCTCAATCTCCTCGGGGTCTAGAGGGAGCTCCTCTGTCTTGGCCTCGAGGGCGGCTCTTACCCTGCTCAACAGCGCCGTAAAGACCAGCGGCGAGTCCCCCAAGGGAGGGGTTACGTAGACAAGACGCCCAAATTTGCTCACCTCCCACCTCCCCGCTTCCACCCCCAGCTCGCCTAATATGTCTCTATGGACGTGGTTGCCGGCGCCGAGAAACGCCAGGGCTATTACGACGCGGCCCTTGCCTCTCGATATTAAGTCCCTCCAGTTCGGTTCCGCATACTCGTTATAGCCCACGTAGACGGGGACTCCGAGCGCGTTCTCCAGCCGCCGGGCCCACATCTCCATCAACTCGTTAAAGTCACGGCGCCTAGACCCATGGTTGATCAAAATTACCTCGGCCATGCCACAGAAGCGCCTCCTATATATAAATTGTCTTTTTATCCCATATTTAAAATTTCTACGTTTCGCAGTCCACGGCCGAGCTCATAGTTTCACCGGGACGACGGATGTCTCGTCGATACCCAATATATCTATTGTGGCCCTACACCGGAGGCCGCCCACTATGCCGCCGGCAGCCGCCACACGTCTCTAGGCATATATCGGCCGAATGCTAAGAGGAGGCCTCAAGAGCGGTCTACCTAGACGGGCTGTGGAAAATCCTCTAAGCGCTGCTGGGGCGGGGCTTGGCCGAGCCGGCAGAGCGGCCGTCGAGGAGCCTATGCTAGGCGACACCGCTATCCCACTTACTACTCTAGGCTATTATGCGTGGGGAAAAGACCTCTTAGCGCGTCTCTCAATAATCCTAATGGCCTAGAGGCGGCTGTGGCCGAGGAGACTTTATTTAAGCTGAGACTACTCCTCGACTTCGTCATCGCAGCGACCGGGGTAGGGGATCGGCGCATGCCGCAATTGCCTTTATTGGTGTTGTGGAGGCGGCGAGTTGCGTTGGCGAGCCGCACACAGATGACGACAGCTACCGCGCCTATAAGGTCCTAGGCGACGACACGTCTAGGTTGTCAGCGGCTGCAATCCGCCGGGTAGTAGAAGACTGGCGATCTAAAGCATCAGTGGACGGGGTGAGGGCAAGGAGATCCTCCCTCGAGAACGCTGCAGGGGCTAAAGGCTTATTAGGAGAGCTATGTGAAGGAGGAATGGCCATGGGTTGGGCGCTTTGTCGGGCTGAGGGGCATGTGGCCGACGTGGCGGCGGCCGTGGAGGAGCTTAAAGCGGTGGCGGGGCTATGCTCTACGTAGTTGGGACTGGGCCGGGGGACCCCGACTATATGACGATCAAGGCGCTTAAGACGTTGGAGAGGTGTCGCGTCGTGGCTGGTTGGCCGAGCGTCTTAAAAAGACTGGCGTTAGGGGGTAAAGAGGTGGTATATCTCTCTTACCGTAACCAAGAGGAGGAGTTGCAACGTCTCGCCAAGCTGTCGCAAGCGATGGACGTCTGCGTGGCGGCCCACGGCGACCCCTCTGTGTCGGATTGGGAGCTGATGGCGAGGATTAGGGCGCTTGGCGTGCCCTTCGAGGTAATAAACGGCGTCTCTTCGGTCAATGTGGCGTTGACAAGGGCAGGCCTAGACCTAGCTCAAGTGGTCGTAGTGTCGCAACACGCAAATAATCCGCAGAGGCTAGAGAGCTGCGGCCGGCACATCCTCCTCATACCGTATCCTACCCAAGAGGGCCTCAGGGCGGCGGTGGAAGAATTAAGACGGATAAACTGCGGCGAGATTTGGTTGATGGAAAACCTCACACTCCCCGACGAGTCCGTAAGGCCGTTAGGCGAAATAGTCGACCCATCCCCTCTCACCATCATAGTGGCTAAGTGTAACCCGCACCGCGATCCTAGCCTATAGATAAGACGGCGAGCCTCTGCGGCAGAGGAATATCGTTAGGCCAAGAAGTACTTGTATACCTCAAATAGGTCGCAATCTGGGCCGGCTGTGAAGTTTTAAGGAGCGTGAGCGGTGGGGCCGCCGCGGAATTTGACTTCTCGGGGTCTCTCTGCTGGCCAACGGGACCACAATCCGTCTAACCGCTAGACCACGGCGGTTGATACATAACATATATAACACTAGGGTCCTGTGTTATGAAATCGTGTTGGCTGTGGCTCATGAGGGTTTTTGTCGCTCAACGACGTCGTCTATTCTCACCTATGTCTGATGCGCAGAGGGTGTCGACGTCGTCTATGCCCCCTGGCTGGTTTTGGTTGGTGCGTTGTTGGGGGCGTCGCTGTTTAATTTGCGTTAATATTTTTATATGGGATATTTCTCCCACTATGGGCGTGTTTAAAAGACGGAGGTCTATACAGGCTGCAGAGGTTCGTCAGCTGGCGAGAAGAGTGCAGCGTCTGGGGCAGGCGATCGCCGTTGCGTCTTCCGTCGCCGGGCTGGTTCTGTTTTTTGTCCCGGCGCTGTTAGATCATCTATTGGGCGGTGTTCTCGAGCCGGCGTTGCCTGCCTCGGTATATAACGCCATCCACGAGCTTAGGCATTTATTGGGTATCCCATGTCACTAGGGAGGTACGCGGCCTTGCCTCAGAATTACCTAGAAGTCTCGCCTGAGCTGGGGACGCTTCAGGGGCTTGCCATTGCGGCTGGGGGAGTCTTCTGGCTCGTCATGGCCGTCGGGGGGTATCTCCTGGCGCCGGTTAGGCGTCGATGTTTCTAGAGCTGGCCTGGAGGGGGATCGCCGTTTTGCATACTGGGCGTGACCCTCCAGAGACTGCCCTACGGGTCAAGTCTGCGTTGGAGTCCGTGGGCGTGGCGGCGCACGTCTTCCCGGTCGCGGAGCTAGGGCGCGTATGGAGCTGTTATGATGGGATTGTCTATGTGGGAGCTATTGGGGGAATTGTTAGGCTCTTATGCCCACTCCTGAGGGATAAGGAGCTTGACCCACCTGTGGTGGCGGTGGATAGGTCTGGTCGCTTCTTCGTGCCGCTGCTCGGCGGGCATTGGGGGGCCAACGAGTTGGCCAGCGAGTTGGCCAAGCTGCTCGGCGGAGTTGCGGTGATCACAACCGCTGTGGAGCATGTGGGCGCCGTGCCGCCCGAGGAGTTGGAAAGAATTTTCCTGTGTAGAATGGAGAGGAGCGCTAGGCTCAGAGTCGCCGCTGCGCTTAGGGACGGAGCAGAGGTATGTGTGGCTGGGGTCAGCTGGGCCCCGCCAGGGTATAAGCTGGGTGAAGGCTGCGCCGTGGTGGTGAGGAGGGGCCATGTCTGCAAGGAAGGGGAGGTGTGCTGTCGGCCGGTGCGCCTCTATGTGGGGTTTGGGGCTACCTCCTCCGCAACTGTGGAGGACGTGGTCGAGGCTATTAAGAAGGCCTTGGGCGATCTGGGAGTTTCTAAGGTGGAGGCGGTGGCCTCGGTAAAGGTCTTGGCTTCTGAGGTGGGCCGAGCGTTGGGAGTGAGGGCGGTTGTATACACGCCGGAGGAGCTAAGGACAGATGAGTATTGTGCGTCTCCGCCTAGCCCTAAGGCTTTAGAGGCTCTTGGAGTGCCTGGCGTAGCGGAGCTCGCCGCCTTGACTGCGGCTGGTCCTGGAGGGCGGCTGGTATATAGGAAGAGAGTCTTTGGCAAGGTGACTGTCGCGGTGGCGGCTGCGCCGTGAGCACGCCGGGCCCGGTTTTTAATGCGATATCTCCTACTAATAAAGAGTTGCGTTCTGACGGCCGTGTTGGGGGCATTGTGTAATAGTTTATGAGCTCGCCGACGCAGGGGTCTACGCCCTCCAGCGCCGTGAGGGCAAAGGAGAGGTGTAGAGGGAGCACTAGGAAAAAGTGGCCGAGGACTGCTGCATCCAACGTATACAATATGGAGAAATCCCAGGGGGCCCGACTTGGGCGAAAAAGGAGATAAAGGAGGAGGCCTAGTAGCACTGTGGGTAACCCTATAAGGCCGTTGAAAAAGCCTTGATTATCACGGCGGATCTGCCGCCCCCGCACTGTGTACGTAGACGGCGGCCGGCATCCCTATGGCCGCCGCGACTCGCTG
>JZWT01000116.1 GCA_000960885.1 Thermoproteus sp. AZ2
GCGGCAATCGCGGAAAGCTTAAAAATACACGGAGGAAACGCTGGAGGGGGCCGTAGTCTAGCCTGGTAGGATTGGGTCCGCCAATGAGGCGGTCCCACTAACGCGCGGCTCGGTTACGGCAAACCCAGCCGTGGGGCAAGCCCGCGTGACCCCGGGAGGCGTAAGCCCGGGAGTTCAAATCCCGGCGGCCCCACCATAATTAATTTAATACTCAAACTAACAGCTCTGTGAGACGTATCTTGCTACCCGTGCTGGCGCTCCTCTTGGCATATTCCCTTTACTCCTTATTGTCCTTTACAGGGACTGCGTCCTCCCCGCCTGGGCTGGTTGTGGGCTCCTCGGGATGGCCCGTCTACTATCTGCCTACTTTTATTATAACATTTAATAAGAATCCCTTTATTAACTTCTTGATTTATTTACTTTATCTCCTAATGAGATTAATTTATGAAATAGCTAATTTATTATCATTTTTAATAAATTTATTATTAAAAGCGATCATGTATCTGCTCGAGCTCTTAAGCAAGATATTGCCCATATTGCCTCTCCCCACGCCGCCCCTCCCAAACGCATCGCCGGGCTTGCCCATATCCACCGCCACCAAGACCGGACTGCCCGGCGCGGGCTCCCCTACTAGCTCGTCCCCGGCGCCGGTGCTGGAGTTGCCCCCATTTCTATACGCCTTAGTGGCCGTCCTAATCGCCGCCGTTGTGGCCATCTCGTTAATGATGAGGAGGCGCGGGGCGGCGGCCGGATCCGTTGAGCGACAGAGGCCCCAAGAGCCGCCTCAGGCCATCGGCGTTGGGGGCGCGGGCTCGGCCTACTCCCTCCCCGATATAGCCGAATCTAAGCTCGCCGAAGCACGGGCGAGCTTGGTTAAACTGCCCCTAGAGCCGGATCTGCCGCCCGTCTGGCCCGTGGGGGTTTTGCCGGTGGAGCCGCTCGCGCCGGGCGTCAAGCTGAGCGTCGAGGGCTGCGGGGAGGTCCGCGGAGATGGGCCTTGGGAGGTCGTCGCAACCGCGCCCTGCAAGGCCAAGATAGTGGCCTCTCTGTGGGATAGGTCTGAGGCAGTCGTCGTAAAGTTCGTGGATCTCCATAGGGAGATCGCGAACACCTTTTACTTGAACTTCCGCGCGTATCCCCCCTCGATGACCGCTAGGGAGATGTTGTCGGGGAGGGCGCCGCCGGAGTTGATAGAGATATTTGAGAGGGCCGCCTACAGTAGCCTCCCGCTGACCTACGCCGATTATGCGTCCTTCTATAGGGCCCTGAGGGGCGTGTTGGGCGATGTCAAGACGCCGGATTAGCAGAATAGCCGCGGCCTTAGCCCTAGCCGCGGCATCCCTCGCCCTCCCGCTGCCGATCGCCGAGGTGGCGTTGGCGATAGCCCTGGCCTTAGCCTCAGGCGCCGTCAAAGAGCCCTATTCGGCGTTGTTTAAGGCCTTCGCGGTATACTTAGGCGTAAGCGGCTTTATCCACGTGTTTGTGGCCGGCGCTGTTTGGGCCACGGAGCCCATCCCCCTGCTCGCGGCCGGCTATTACTTGGGCGCGAGGTGGCGTAGCGATAACAAGGCGCTCCTCTTATTCACGTCTAGGGCCTTCTACCTTGCGGCGGTTATCGCCTTCCTCACGGCCCCCTTCCTCCCCGGCTTTATAAAGGACTTGTGGCTGCCGGCGCTTCTGTGGTCTATCGGCAGCTCCCTCAGGGCATTGGGCGGAAACTATGGGCTAGGCGGGGCGGCCCTAGAGGGCGCGGGCGCCCTCCTAGCCCTCTCCTACCTTATACTGCCTATCTCTACCGAGGTAGCAAATGATATATTCTACATAACAATTTTGGCAGTGCCTGCGCTGGCATTAGCCGCTGTTAAGAGCGAGAGGGAGGACTACATACCTAGGCCGCGCCTCGTTTGGCCCGTCGAGGAGGGCGCGCTCGAGGAGGCTATAAAGGCGTATATAGATAGGGGAGACGCCGCGCGCCTCATCGCGCTTCTGGCCTACGCCTACGCCTCCGCCGGCTTGCCCTTGTCTGATGCCTTGAAGGCGGCCGAGGAGATCTACGCCCATAGGGGCTCCTCGCTCCTCGAGGCGTTTAGGTCCCTATCGTCGGGCGAGAGGAGGCGGAGGGAGGTTGCGCTGAGGGAGGCGCTCGCCCGCTTGTCGCCATGAGCGTCGAGAAGGCCGTCGAGGAGATATCGAGGTATTATATAGGCGATAGGGCCGTAGTCGAGAAGATTTTGGCAGCCCTCATAGCGGGCGGCCACGTGTTGCTGGAGGACGTGCCAGGCGTTGGGAAGACCCTATTGGCTAAGCTCGTCAGCAGAGTCCTAGGCCTCTCGTATAGGCGTATACAGTTCACGCCAGACCTACTCCCCAGCGATATAATCGGCACGAAGGTGTGGCGGAGGGAGAAAGAGGAGTTCGAGACGGTTAAGGGCCCCATATTCACCAATATTTTGCTGGCCGACGAGATAAACCGGGCTCCGCCCAAGACGCAGGCGGCTTTGCTTGAGGCTATGCAGGAGCTACAAGTGACCATAGAGGGGGAGACCTATAAGCTGGACGAGCCCTTCTTAGTCGTAGCAACCCAGAACCCCATAGAGCTAGAGGGCACGTACCCCCTCCCCGAGGCCCAGCTGGATAGGTTTATGTTGAGGCTGTCTCTGGGATACCCCGACGATAAGCTCCTCCTCAAGGAGAGGCTTGCGTGGAAGACCGACGACCCGAGCACGAGGGCACAGCGCATATTGTCTAAGGACGACGTCTTGGCCCTAAGAGCCGCCAGCGAGGATGTCGAGGTGGCCGAGGAGATAATTGAATATGTAGCCGCGTTCGCCGCCATGAGGAGGGACTCAAGGGTGGCCGCCGGGGCCTCCCCCAGGGCCCTAATCTCGCTGATGAGGGCCGCGAGGGCCTACGCGCTGGTGAAGGGCCGGAAATACGTAATACCCGACGACGTAAAGGCCTTGGCGGTAGACGTGCTGGCGCATAGGTTGTACTTAAAGCCGGAGCACAAGCTGGAGGGGCTCGACCCCCGCCAAATAGTCGTCGAGTATTTAGCAAAGATACCGGTGCCTAAATGGAAGAAATAGCTAAATACGCCGCAGTTATCGAGGCGCCGTTGTTGGCCGCGGCCGTACTGACGCGCTCAATAGATCTGCTCCCGGCCCTCGCGCTTCCTCTGATGTTCTTAGCCATGCTCGCCGTGGTCACGGACAAGAAGCCGCGCGTAGAGATATCGGCGGAGCTCTCCAGCGGCTCGCTTAAGGTCGAGGAGCCCCTCGAGGTCGAGGTGAGGGCGAGGTCGAATACGCCCGGCATCTTGTTCTTTAAGGTTGAGGACAAGAGGCTCTACGCCGAGAGGCCCATGGCCAAGGCCGCGTACTTAGGCAAAGGCTCGGCGTCTCTGGGCTTTATAGCGGCCATGCCCTCTAAGCGCAAGCCCTCGCCTATAGAGTGGGCGTTTTACCCAATAACTCTGAGCGGATACGTTAAGGGGGAGGCCGAGCTCCCCCAGCTAGAGATTAGGCCATACCTAGTAGAGGCCCCGCGCCGCGTCTCGGCCACGTCTATCGGCGCTCCCCGCGCTCCGGGCCCGCTGGCCGGCCCCCACTCGTTGGAGTTCCTAGAGGTTAGGGAGTATAGGCCAGGCGATCCATTTAAGCTGGTCAACTGGAAGGCCTACGCGAGGAACCCCTCCACGCTCTACGTAAACGAGAAGTTGAGGGAGGGCTACAGCAGCACCTATATTATACTCGACGCCAGCTCCTCCTGTAGGCCAGACGCCGTGGGCCACGGGGCCTCCCTCGCTTTAAGCATAGCTTATTCGTACATAAGGGCCGGCTACCCGGTCGGCCTATTCGTGGTGCCCGAGGGCAAGATATATCTGCCCCCCTCCGACTCGCCAGCGGGGCTGAGGGCTATCCGGGAGGCCCTCACGATGCTGGACGTGAGCCCTCCCCGCCGCCGCCCCCTGCCGCCTAAGGCCGATAGATACATCTATATTACCTGCAACGCCTCCGCCGACTATATAGCCCGCCTATGCGAGCGGTCTAAGAGGGTTGTGGCCGTGGTGGTGAAGCCCCTTAGAGGGCCCTACGCGCGCCTAGAGGCCTTGTTGATGAGGGAGAGGCCGAAGGCTCTGTACTGCGCGACGATAGTGACTTGGAGGCCGCCGGCGCGGCCCCCAAGCGAGGCTCTGGCATATATATGAGGCCTCTCCCGCTGATACTCTTGGCCCTTTCGCTGGCGGCTGCCATCCCCGCCCTATTTGCGCAAGACGGCGTCGCCCTCGCCGCGGTGGCCCTAGCCGCGCTAGCCGCGTTGGCCTCGGCGATTAGCCCCCGGGCCTCGGCATTTCTATACGCCCTATCGGCTATACTAATTTCGCTATCGCGCGTCAAGCTGGCGGCGCCCCTCGTGGTCGCCGGCTTTCTACTAGCTATGTACGACTTGCGCCTCTTAGAAATAGCTAGGAAGGC
>JZWT01000117.1 GCA_000960885.1 Thermoproteus sp. AZ2
ACTTGAGCCTGTGAGGGGGATTAGAGATGGCGCCAGAGCTCTTGGACGGGTTGTGAAGGCTGTGGAGGAGGTTCTTAATAACTTGCCGATATACTTCCGGGAGTTGTCTTCTGAGAATGACACCGACGTGAAGAGGGAGATGGAGCAAATTCTCCGTAGTAGGATTGAGCGGTGGGGGGAGAAGGCCAGGGTGGTTTTGAAGAACGTGGTTAATGTCTGGCTTAGGAGTGTGGTGGCCGGCTTCACCGAGTTGAAAGTTAGGCATCTGGGGGAGTATCTGACGGAGGTGAGTAAGAACATGTATGAGGCGCCGGGGCAGATAGTGGAGGCGTTGTTTAAGGGGGATATAGTTGAGTGGAGCGACTTCAAGAGGCTGGGAGATCTCTGGAGCGTCTATCTCCACCACGAGAAATTGCCGCCTGCCCCCATATCCTTTGATACGTTTGTAGAGGCAGTTAAGGATTACTGCCGCGGCTGTAACTGCGTCTTTAAAGTGGAGGGGGAGGTGAAGTGGCTTTCTAGTGGTGGCTGCGAGGTTCCGCCTCTTGATAAGGACGTGGAGGTGGCACCGCTGTGGTGGAGGGGGCGGTTGCAGGAGTGGGCTGTGGAGGCTTTCTTGCGTCATTTGGTTCAGAGCTCTACTGGGCATTCTCGTTTCTACGTGAGATATCGGAGACCGAGTGGGGAGGAAGGTTAAGAGGTCTGTCGAGGATTTGCTTGGGGCTAAGTCTGAGTGGCTGTATTTGGCGGGGGGTAGAGTCGTGGAGGAGGTCCTGCAGAGGGCTATTGAGGTTAGGGTTGACGGGGCCCCTACGCCAGACGTGGAGAGGCCTCCCGGCGCCATGGTTGAGGTTGAGGTGGTGGGGTCTGACGACTTGGCGGAAGTGAGGTATAAGCTTGACGGTGTGGAGCGTAAAGAGGCGGCGTCTGGGAGGCGGCATGTCTTTCATGTAGAGGTGCCGGCGACCCCTGGCATGTATCAACTAGAGGTTGAGGCAGTGTTTAGAGACGGCGGCCACGACAGGAGGTTTTTGACTGTCAGAGTTAAGGGTAAGTGTAGGAAGGCTAGGCAGAAGTACGAGGTGATGCCTGGCGAAATGTTGAAGAGAGTAAGCGCCGTGACTGTACAGGAGGCTGAGTCTCTACTTGAGTATTTCGTGAGGAGGGGGATAAACTTTATCTTCAACCTCGAGGTGCATAAGCGTGGGAATGATGCTGAGTTGAATGATGCTGAGTTGGAGCTTCGTGCGCGGTTCGTCGTATCTGGTGTAGAAGATAAGAACAGAGCGTTGAGACTTCTTAGGGCCGTGCAAGAGGTGACGCCGGCTGTGAGCGCTATGTTCGAGCTTAGACAAGCTGTGGCAGTGGATGAGGATATGGTGCAGAGGTTTAAGGGTAAGAGCCTCGCCTTTGAGGTGGAGGTTGAGGAGGAATGTTAATCCGGAGACAGGAACCTGGGCCGTCGCCGTTGTGACTGCCGAGGGTCGTTTTGAGGTTGGCGTGGGGCTGGAGGAAGTTGTGTCGTTTCTAGGCAGGTTGTGGCCTTGGGAGTTTGGCCATCACATTGTGGTAGAGGATGGCGCAGTTGTGTTTAGGGATAGGTTACCTTTTGAGAGGGCTTTGGTTTACCTCTTGGCGCGGAGGGGCAAGCTGCCGCCTGAGAAGACTGAGTTTTTGGCGGCTCCGTCGCGGCTACACGAGACTGCGCTGTTGGCAGATGTCTTCCTCTATAGGCTTTGGCTGTGTAAGATGTCTAGTGGGTCGTGTAGATATGTGGTGGATGTCTTTGCCAATGGCTAGGGAATATAGGAGGTCGTTGCCATGACTTCGTTGGTAGAGATCTTAAGGGGCGCGGGGAAGGAGCTTTATAAACACCAGTTGGATTTCGTTTCTGACGTCTTGTGGCTTCCGCAGCCCCGCGTCCTTTTGGCTGACGATGTGGGGCTTGGCAAGACGATACAAGCGCTCCTCCTCGTCAAGGCGCTTATGGAGTTTGGCCGGGTTAATCACGTCCTCATCGTTGTGCCGCGCGCCGTGTTGACGCAGTGGGAGGGCGAGCTGCAGAGTTTTGGCATCCCGTATTTCCTAGTGGAGAATCGGGATTTCCCCATTGGCCACAGGGTCTATCTAATTACCCTGGACAGGGCTAAGATGCCTGAGTATCTCGATGCGCTTAGCCGCATACAGTGGGACCTCGTGGTCATTGACGAGGCGCATAAGATTAGGCTGGGGACGCAGAGGCAGCGGCTTAAACACCTCTGCTCCCGCGCCGGCGGCTGCCTCCTCTTAACTGCGACACCGCATACGGGGGATGAGGACGACTTCAGCTTCTTGACATCTATGGTCGATGTGGCGGTTAGACGTGAGAAGAGAGACGTAGAGGAGTACGAGGGGAAGAAGATATTCCCCAGCCTTAAATATTGGGTTGTACAAGTGAAGGCATCTAGGGAGGAAGCAAATGCCCTCAATTCAATACTTAACTTGCTTAGGGGGATCAACGTGGAGCCGATTGTACGTATGGTTGTGGAGAAGAGGGCCATGTCGAGCCCCGCCTCTTTTTTGAAGACTTTGGGCCGGGTTGTCGGCGGGGTGTGTGATGAGGAGGTGGTGGAGGAGGGGGAGTTAGACGCTTGTATTGGCAACGTCGCTGGGTTGAGGGATCTGCGGGATTTAGCTGAGAGGTTTGTAAATGCCGTTGATAGGAAACTCGCCGCGTTGAGGAAGTTGATAGATGTGTTTAAGGGTCACAAGATTCTGGTCTTTACTGAGTACGCCTCCACTGCCGAGTATCTCTTTAGCGATTTGGCTTCTGGGTGTAGGATTGTGGATTCTGGAGAGGGCTTTGCCAGGGCTGACTGTGGGCGGATTGGCGTTATGTACGCCACATCGCGTGCTAGGGAGAAGCTGGACGTGGAGCTTACAGCGACGCAACTCGCCGAGGGACATGAAACAGCCGTCTTTATCTCTACTGACATATTGTCGGAGGGGGTAAATCTACAAGCCTACGACGTGGTTGTCAATTATGAAGTTGTGTGGAGCCCTACTAAACATGTGCAGCGGGTTGGCAGGATTTGGCGGTTTGGTCAAAAGGCCGACCCAGTATACGTGGTAGACATGGTGTTGAGGGTGGCCGCGGAGAGAGGGATGAGTTTGACATGTATCTCACCCTCTTAGAGAAGCTTTACCAGATCTCGCTTAGGGCCCTGCCGCCTCAGAGCTACGGCGAGTTTGAAGTGTATGAGTTATCTGAAGACGAGTTGAGGAAAATCTTAGAGGTGGGCTCTGCCGTGTTCCTAGGCGAGGGAGAGGTGTATAAGGCCGTAGCTGGCGGGCGGCTGGAGGAGCTTAGGAGGAGAGTTGAGGCGATTATGAGAGAGAGGGAGAAGATTAGGTGGAAGCCCCGGTCGCTCGTGGAGGAGGGGCTCAGGGCTAAGTTGGGCTCTCTTGTGAAGAAGTCGGTAGAGCCCGGCGGTGGGTACTACGTGGTATATGTGGATTACGTAGCTGGGGAGAGGCGCGTCTACGGGGAGCGGCTCTTGATACGGTTGCCGACGCCTCTCAGCAGGAGTAGGGGCGTGCCTGAGGCGCTTTACCGCGAGGCTGAGGTAGATTGGGACCTCGTCGTGGAGCAGCGTGGCGAGGTTTAAAGAGGATTGAGCGGGAGGAGATTCTACCGCAAGATCCACAGCGGTGTGTGGCTCAATCTTAACTCGTACCTAGGCCGATTGAGCAAATACATCCCGCTCGGTGGGGCGTACTACAAAGTGGGGAAGATTTACAGAGCGTCGGTGGAGGGTGTGGCGACGGTTGCAGCAGATACCTTTGAGGAGGCCGTGCAGAGGGAGGTGAGGCGGAGTAGAATATTCAGAGGACTGAAACAGCCGCCGTGGCTTGTGTCAAGCGTTGGCTGGCGCAAATGGGCTATAATGTCGAGGAGGATTACTACAGCGGGCCTAGGCCCTTCGACATGGTGGTCTCTAAGGGTGGGAAGAAGTATGTAGTGGAGGTGAAGGGGAAGTGGATCGGTGTGCGGGATGACCCTATATCTTTCACAGCCAACGAGATAGATTTTGCCTCTAGATTTTCAGATCGCTACATCATATGCATTGTGTACGTAGATGGAGATAATTGTGTCGAGGGGCCTATATGTCAAACATTTAGAGAATTCTTGAAAATGTGGGAGTTGGAGACTGTGCGGGGCATCGAATATAAATACAACGCGTGGAGGAGACGCCCCCCTATGGGGCAAGCCTTAATCGAATAACAGCCTCCTCGCCCCCGCTCCCAGCCCCCCCTCTGGAGAGGTGGATCCCCTCGGTGCGGCGCGAGGCCGCGGTGTTCGCAGAGGCGCC
>JZWT01000118.1 GCA_000960885.1 Thermoproteus sp. AZ2
GGCAAAATTTAATTAATGAAAAGAGCATGCCCTTATGGCCGCCAGCACAACGGCCGCCGGACAAATTAACGTTTGTAACTCCGACGTAATAACCTTGGACTGCCCCCAGCGTAACTCCTCTAGGGTTTTGGAGGTCGGCCTAAGGCTCATGGAGCAGTATAAGATAAGCCGCTACGACATGTTGGGGCCTCTAGTGGCCTTCGGCGCAGACCCCGAGGTTGCCAGAAAGGCCTTGGGTCTGAGGATAAGCGGGAACGTGAAGAAGCCCGTCCAGACGTTTTACGAGCGCTATAGGCAGAGGCTGGGCGAGGAGACCGTGGTGAAGATCATACTAGAGCTCTACGAGGCGTCTAAGTCCAGTTGCGTCTGCCCCATAGGCCCCGTCGTGCCCGTGGGGGACGGGTATATAATACAGAGGCCCTCAGGCATATACCTATGCGGCAAAGATGGGTGTAAAGAGATAGCGCCTGAGCCCATAACGCTCTACGACCACCCGCAGGGCTGTCAAATATACGATCCGCCTCTACAAATCGTCGGCCAGCCGGTCAACGCGGTGGCCTCGCAGATAAAGCGGCTTAAGGTATCCGACCCAGAGCTGGTGGCTAGATATTTATTGCCAGCGCTCTGTAGAGACTTAAGGGGATTCGAATTAAAGACGTTCGAATTTTTCTAGGGTGGACATAGGCCTAATAAGGCCTTACGAGGTCGAGTTTAACCCCGGCGATATCGCCGACTTAGAGGCCGCCATAGCTGAGCGGGGCCACCGAGTCGCCCGCATATATGTAGATATGCTGGAGGTGCGAGTCGCGGATGGGATAAAGATTAGACAAGGCGTCGGCAGAGGCGAGCCCAAGGACGTCGATGTGCCCGGCGCTATTCTGAGGCATTTGGGCATATTCCGCGACTTCGAGCAATTCTCCTATAGGGTCTTCGCCGCGAGGGCCTTGGAGCTCTCGGGGACGGTCGTGATAAATCCTGTCATGAGCTGGCTAGTCGCCTCGGACAAAATGGCGAGCTTATTGTATCTAGCTAAGGCCGGCCTCCCCACGCCCCCCACCGTAGTCAGCGAAAACATGTTCGCGGCCTATAGGGCCGTGGCCGAGTTCGGCGAATCCGTGGTCAAGCCCCTACGCGGTAGCATGGGCTACGGCGTATTTAGAGTGGGCGATCCAGACGTCGCCATGCACGTCTTCTCCATGCTGGTCAACTTAAACAAGCCTATGTATGTCCAGAAGTATTTAGAGAAGGGGGAGGGGGATTATAGAGTGGTCGTAGTCGGCGGACGCGTAATAGGGGCTGAGTTCAGAAGAGCGCAGGGCTGGAAGACTAACGTAGCGCAGGGCGCTAGGCCGGAGCCCGCCAAGCCCAGCGGCGAGATGGAGGAGCTCGCCGTGAGAGCCGTCGGGGCCTTGGGGCTGGAATACGGCGGCGTCGATATAGCTGAGACGAAGGACGGCTACGTGATCTTCGAGGTCAACCCCACTATGTCGTGGCAGGGCTTTAAAGCCGCCACTGGGATAAACCCGGCGCCGTATATCGTGGATAGGTTGCTGGAGTTGCTGAAGAAATAGGGCTCAGCTCGTCGCGAGGCTATCACAGCTCAACTACCTTGGTGCCCATCAGCACCGCCTGTATAGACGGCGGGATTTATATCCTTGCTCTCCGCATAGACATGGCCGTGCGCCTAGCCGCCTTTATTGTGCCCCTAACCTTAACTGTGTGGCAATCGTTTAGCAGAGCTATGAGGGCCCTCGCCTTAGGGACCAAACGCCTGGGAACGCCTATTATTAACACGTCGTCGTAGACGCCTACGACGTTAAGGGGGAGGTAAAGCGCGTGGAGCCCTAGGGGGGCTAGGTAGAGCGAGGCCACGTCCTCGAGGCATTTGAGGGGGTCCCTCGCGCGGATAACTAAATACCTGTTGGGCTCGTTGATCACAGCGCCGCCTCGACCAACAGCTCTAGCCCTCGCTCAATCGGCGTTCGCCAGTCGGGATCGCCGGAGAGCTCGACCAATAAATTCTCGACGTCTATGGGGGATTTCACGGACCAAGGGCTATCCACCGGCGTCGAGAAGACCGCTATTTCGGGCTCGAGCACCTCGAGCCAGCCCGCGAGGGTCCTTAAGTCTCTGAGGAGAGGCCTTAGGGGGACCTCGAGGACCTTGCCATATTTCTTAGCGGTCTTTACCTGGTCTCTGGTCAAGGGCTGGGAGGGGTTCACCCTAATGAGCTTCACGGACTCCTTATACACCAGCACGTTGAATTTAGACCTAGAGACCGCCTCAGCGGCCGGCACGTCCACCCCCCTCACCAGCGCCGCGATCCTCCGCGTTACCACGCCCCTCCTGACGAGGGCCGCCCTCACGCCGACCTCCCACAAGAAGTCCTCCGCCGACGCGTCCCTTAGATCCCACTCCACATAGCCCCTCCTCACCTCAATTACTTTAGCCGCAGAGCCCATGGGCCTTAACCTTGATCCTAACCACGTCGTCTGATGCCGAGAGGGCCAAGACGCCGCCAACGAACTTCTGTTTATCGAGCCTCACGTAGTATTCGCGGCCCGGCGCGGGCTCCAGCCTAGCTACCTCGGGCAAGGCGGCGCAGAGCTTCTTGAGCACGTCTTCGCAGTCATCTATAAACGCGGTTATGAGGTAGAGGGGGTTCCCGTAGTGCCCCTCCAGCGGCTGGATTATGTAGGGGAGGTCGCCGAAAAACGACTTAAGCGAGGAGAAGACGAGGTCTAGGTCCTCAGTGGCGTGGACGATTACTGAAACCTCGGCGAAACACCTCACTGTTTGCCCTCATCGGCCTGCTCGAGCTTGGGCAGAAGCTCCTTCTTGAGCTTCTCTATAAGGGCCTTCTGTCTCTTCCTCAACCTCCTTGCCACGCGGCGGCGGGGTACCTCCTTGCCGACTATGCCGGCGTAATCGGGGTCCTTCTTAACTGTGGGCGCGTTGGGGTCTATCATAATTACCTCGAAGTACCTATACATGCCGTCGTCTGCGACCCAATAGCTGCCCAACACCTCTAGGTTGGGGAACTTCCTAGCGGCCCTCTCCTCAGCTATTTGTTGCCAGCTCTTCCAAGCGGTTATGCCGTAAACGCCCATCCTCTTAGGCCTCCTGCCCGAGTCCGGCCTGCGCCTATTGAAGGGGCCCCGCCTCAGCCTCACCCTAACCACCACGACGCCTTGTTTAGCCTTATATCCCAGCCGCCTCGCCCTATCTAGCCTAGCGGGCCTTTCGACCCTAACTATTGAGGGCGCCTTCCTCCACTCAATTAACCTCGCCCTCATGACGCGCTCCTCGACCTCTCGCCCAGCCCTCCTATACCACGTCGCCATATACGAATAAGCCGATTTAGCCATCGCCAGCACTCAACGAGAGCTTTATATCTTTTCTCCGCGGCGGAGGGCTCTTAGCAGGTGCGACGAGCCGGCCACGTTGAGCGGGCCCCGGGAGAGCCCCACGTCGTAGAGGAAGGAAAGGGGGTCTAGCCTTAAGGAGTTATACACGGCGAGGGCCCACTCAAAGCGTTGGGCGCGCCCTCTTAGGAATAAGTACGTGAGGGCGCCCCCCTCGCCGTAAGCCGTGATCGAGATATCCTCTAGGTTTATCTTAGATGCCTTGCCCCTCGGCTCTGCGCCGACGGCCATATAAAACACGTCCTTACCCACGGCGTACTCGAGCCTTATGGGCTTCGCCGTTGCGCCCAGCCCCTCTACAGCCTTAAACACGTCGGCGGCTAAGTAAAGCCTCTCTAGGGCCCGCAGAGGAGTATAGCCCTTCCCAGATAAGCCGTCAGCTGCCTCGCAGAGGCTATAGGCGCCCCCGCTGTAGCGCAGATATCTAAGGCTAATAGCCGAATATGTTGAGGTCTTCTGGAGCGGGAGGTCGACGAAGTCTGGGAGCGGCAGGCCTCTATAAAGCGATAAGGTAGCCGAAAGCCAGGGGTCGCCCTCCACGGCGACGACCTCGCGCCCCCCATATGCCTTCACCACCTCCTCGACCCCAACTATATCGCACGAATCGACGACTACGTCGAAGCTCTTGGGGTCCGCGGACTCAGCGAACTCCACTAACATTACGTCGCTTAGTAGCTTAGCCCTAAGGAAGAGAGGCGCGGGCGGGACGTCGTAGAGGTAGACGTCTGAGGGGTCCGCGGTCTGAATTACGACGCGCTCCCCAGCCTTGGAGAACAAATAGGCGAGGTAGGCGGAGCCCGGCTCGAGGCCCCTAATGAGGATCAGACGGCGGTTACCTCTAG
>JZWT01000119.1 GCA_000960885.1 Thermoproteus sp. AZ2
GAGGCCAGGACGTTTTACGCTACGGCCGCGCTGTACAGGAGGGTTGAATCCCAGGAAGACGTAGAGGACTCGAAGATAGTAGGGTACACGCCCTTCTTCGATATAGACACCAAGATAGATAAGTGGGAGTTCGCCGTAGAGGCGGCCGAGGCGATAATCTCGGCCCTAGAGAAGGAGGGGGTCTACAAGTCGGTATACGCCCTCTGGAGCGGCGAGGGGATACACGTGCGCATAAACGAGCGCGCCCTGCCGCCCGGCGAGCCTGTTAAAACGGCCCAAGCCGTTGTGAGGTACGTCTTGTCTAAGACGCGCGGGGAGTTGGAGGAGTTGGCGAGGCGCTCGGGCGGCGCGCTTAAGGTGGAGGATCTCATCGACCCCAAGCGGGTCTTCACGGCGCCCCTCTCGCTACATAGGGAGCTGGACTACGCCGCGGTCTGCATCCCCCTCAACGAGCTGCGCTCCTTCTCCCCCGACTGGGCGAGGCCCACCAGCCTTAAACACGACGCCGGGTGCTACGCTAGGTATGAGCCGGGCGAGGCCGAGGCCTTGGCCAAAAAGGCCTTGGCCGAATACGCGCCGGCCCGCGCGACTGTGGCGGCTGAGCGCGCGCCGGCCCCCAAGGCGGAGATACCTAGGTTTCAGGTCATGGCCCTCCTGCAAGCGGCGCGGTACTACGTCCTATACGGCGATTTGGATAAGGCCAAGTCCTTCGGCCTAAATAGGGCGATATTCTACGCCTGGGCTAAACACTACGGGGGCGGCAGAGCCGGCGCGAGGGGGTCGGCGGTTGCGACGGCTACGGGCGAGGCGGGCGGGGGCAAGAAATTCGTCGAGGTGGCGGGCGAGAGGGTGCAGATAGATGAGGAGACGGGCCTATTCGCCATGGGCGGGAAGCCCCAGAGGCCCGCCGACTACGACCGCGAGGTGGTCTGGAAGATCGATTCGATATACCCCTACCAGAGGGTCTGGGAGGCGGCCGTCGACTACGTCTCATCCTTCCCGCGAGAGGTCTTGGAGAGCCAGTCGCGGTTCTATAGGCGCGTCTACGAGCCCGTGCGCGACTCCTTCCTCCGCGACGTGGTGCTGGGCCGCAGAAAAAGCTATTTTAACCAAGATAGTTCGTGGAGGTTTTCGACCTACATGAGGACATAGGCTACTACTTCGCGACGGGCAAGCGGCCCGACTTCGACGTAGACGACCCCAATAGGCAGAGCGATCTGCCGAAGCTGGCGCGCGGAGGCGTCTCGCTGGTCTTCGCCTCGATATTCCCCGTGGCCACCTTCTACGGCCCCGAGGGGCCCGGGGCGCCGACCCCCGCGGGCTCCAAGGCCATGGCGCTGGGGATGTTTAAATCGCTCTACCTCTTGACGCGTAGGCACAGGATAACCATTGTCGAGGCGGCGGCCGACCTAAGGCGCCCTGGCCTAAAATTCCTCCTGCTGATGGAGGGCGCCGACGCGCTCGAAGACCCATACGACCTCTATATCTATTACAAGCTGGGGCTAAGGGCCGTCGGGATTACGTGGAACATAGACAATAGATACGGCGCCTCTTGCATGTCGCGGAGGGACTACGGCTTGACGCCCGAGGGGGAGGAGCTAGTTAGGCTCGCCAACGAGCTGGGCGTAGTCGTCGACCTCGCCCACGCTGGGAGGAGGACTGCGCTGGACGCCATCTACGCCAGCAAGAGGCCTGTGGTGATCAGCCACGCCAACGCCTACTCGGTCCATAAATCCCCCAGAAACGTAGACGATGAGGTCCTCGAGGCGCTTAAGAAAAACGGCGGGGTTATCGGCGTGACGGCGATTCCGTCGATAATAGGGGGGAGCGGCTCGGCCGAGGACTTGGCGAGGCACGTCCTCTACATCAGGGACTCCTTCGGCTCAGACATACTCGCAATAGGCACAGACGCCCTAGGCGTAGACGCAATGGCGGCGGGCTTGGAGTCCGTCGACAAGATACCGCGCTTCTTAGAGCTCCTCAGGGAAAGGGGGCTGAGCGACTCGGAGATAGAGAAAATGGCCTACCTCAACGCCAAGAGGGTCCTCGAGGCCAACCTCAAATGATAGATAGGCAGGCGTTCCAAGCCCGCAAGAGAGCCTTCTTGGACAGGCTTCTGCGGGAGGCTGGGCAGGGGAGGGTAGACGAGGATATATACCCTTTCCTCCTGCGCATAAACGAGTTGCCTTGGCTCTACACGACCAGCAGCTGCTCCGGCCGCATAATGCTCGCCGACGTCAAGACGCCGAGCTACAGCAAGGGCAGGGGTTTTAGGCCGATAGCCAAGTGGCACCACGCGGTCTCGGCCGAGCGCGTGGCGGAGGCCGTCGAGGGCCACGGGGACGTCTGGATGCTCGTGCGCGGCGGGATTCTCCACATAGCCGTGGACTCCGCCAAGAGGGCCATGGAGCTCGTGGCCCTCGCCCGCGCGACGGGCCATAAACACAGCGGAGTTATCGCCGTCAATAGGGCCGGCGTGGTCGTGGAGATACTGGGCGAGGAGAGGCTCGACATACCCCTCAAGCAGGGCGGCGAGCTGCTCGTGGACTTAGGCGCGGCCGCGGACATGGCCAATAGAGTCCTCTTGCTGGCCAAGGCGAGGCTCGCCTGGCTAATCGCCAAGCTGGAGGCCAAGTACCTAGGCGGGGAGGCCCCCGACGACGAAAAAATCAGGAGGAGGCTGAGGGAGCTGGCTCAGTGCCTCTATGGCGGGCCTCGGCGATAGGTGGAGGGGGGTCTACCCGGCCTACCACAAAATAGTGGGGGTCTACGAGCGTATGAACGCCGCAATGACCTTCGGAAACGCGGACCGCTGGAGGAGGCAGGCGGCCTCGCTCTTAGACAGTAACGTTGAAAAGATACTCGACGCCGGCTGCGGCCCCGGCAACATGGAGAGGCACCTCAGGGGGCATATAGTGGGCCTCGACTACTCGCTGGAGATGCTTAGGGCAAACCCCTACGAGGACAAGGTGCAGGGCGTGTTCGAGCTCATGCCCTTTAGAGACGACGCCTTCGACGCGGCCGTCCTCGGCTACTCGCTCCACGCGGCCCGGGACCTAGAGGCGGCTTTGGCGGAGCTCGTTAGAGTTGCGCGGGAGGTTGTGGCCGTGAGCATGGGCAAGCCCGACAACCGCGCGGCGGAGGCCTTGGCGAGGTTCTACGTAGCCTACATAGTGCCGTTGATGGCGAGGCTGTTGGCCCCCGCTCTAGTTCAGGAGTATAAGGCCCTAAAGACGATCTTCGACTCGGCGCTGAGGAATAATGAGCTGAGGAAGTTGCTGGAGAGGTGGCTGGAGCTCAAATACTTCGGCACTAGGGGCTTGGGCACTATCTATATCTTCGCCGGCATTAGGCGCGCCACACCGCGGCGTAGAACGGCATAGACCTAGAGAAGACCCTCTCCCTTTTATAGCCCGCGGCGGCTAAGAGGTTGTCTAGATCGGCCGCCCTAAACACGTGCTTAGCGCCAGCAGCGGCCGCCATGGCTAAGAGGCTCGGCGTAGATTCGACTACGTCTTGGGCCACCAATACCGCGGCGCCCTGCCTCAATAAGCGGCGTGCGCATTGTAGCTCCCTCAAGGGGTCCAACGTCCACCCCAACGTCGTGAAGTATATGGCGGCGTCTATCGACCGCTGGGCGCGGGGCCCGGCCAAGTCGACGACTTCGCAACTGCTAGTAGCCTGATAGATGCAAATCCCCCTATCGGGGCACGGGCCGGTGGAGGCGCCCCTCAAAATCTCCCTTGCCAGCTCCACGGAGTCAGCCCTATAGTCGTAGCCCACGACGAGCTCCGGCGGATTCGGCGAGGACTCTATTAGCGCCGCGGCGTCGTGCCCCTCCCTCAGTATGGGGAAATACAGCCGCCTGTACTCGTAGGCGTTGGCCAGCCTATAGAAGGCGAGCCTGAGCGCGTTATACCACCCTTGGGTCAACATAGCCGAATATAATATGGCCACGGAGTTCTCATCCACCTGGTTCATCGCTATTCTGACGGCGCCCAGCTTGTCAAACGATTGATGTAGCTCTAGGAACTCCTCGGCGTACGTATTGGCGGAGGGCCTGGGCTCCTTAACCCTCTTAACTATATGCCCGTCTCTGTCGATGAAGCCGTTTTCGAGCAGAGAGAAGTAGAGGGCTTTGACGAAGGGCGAATCGGATTTGTGGAGCCCCTCACGGTAGAGCTCGTACCACCACTTCAGAGCATACCAAGCGCTCCAGC
>JZWT01000012.1 GCA_000960885.1 Thermoproteus sp. AZ2
GCTCACAAAACAAATGCAGAGACGTTTCAACTATAGCCCCCGCGCCGCCCGCCGTGGAGCGGTGGCCCCAAGCGCGGCTAATTGACGTGCCTTATCTTAAGGCCTCGCGCGTCTAGCTCCTTCACTACGGCGTCTACGTCTAAGTCGCCCGGCACCTCGGTGACGAAGACTATTTCGACGTAGTTGGGCCTCTGGCGGGGGTCGTAGCGCTCGTGATATACGTCTATTATGTTTATGTTGTGGGACGCGAGGGCGGCCGCGGCGGCGGCCAGCGTCCCCGGCCTATCGGGGACCTCTACGACGAATTTAGCTATACGCCTCTGCCTGGCCATGGCCTTATTTAATACGCGGATTAGCATAGTGGCGTCTATGTTGCCGCCTGAAACCACGGCGACGGCCCTCCTCCCCTTCACGTCGATTTTCCCTGCCATTAGGGCGGCCGCGGAGGCGGCGCCGGCGCCCTCGGCCACCACGCGGGTTCTCTCGAGCAAGAGGTATATGGCGTCGGCTATTTCGTTGTCGTCTACTAACACCACGTCGTCGACGAATTTATTTATGAACTCCATGGTCAACTCGCTGGGCCTCTTAACGGCTATGCCGTCGGCTATGGTGTCCACCTTATCTAGCGTAATTATCTTCCCCTCCTTTCTAGACAGATATACGCCGGGAGCACCCTCCGCCTGGACCCCTATCACCTTAGCGTTGGGCCTAACGCGCTTCACGGCATATGCTATGCCCGAGATAAGCCCTCCGCCGCCTACGGGCACCACCACTACGTCTACGTCGGCTAAGTCCTCTAATATCTCCACGCCGATGGTCCCCTGCCCCGCTATGACGTAGATGTCGTTATACGCGTGTAGGAACTTCGCCCCGCTACCCCCCGCCAGCTCTAAGGCCTTCTTCTCGGCCTCGTAATAGCTCTCCCCCGCCAACACGACCTCGGCCCCGTAGTCCCTCGTCTTCTTCACCTTCAGCCAAGGCGTCGTCACGGGCATGACGACCGTCGCCCTCACGCCGTGTAGCTGGGCGGCGTAGGCCACGCCCTGCGCGTGGTTTCCGGCAGACGCCGTTATAAAGCGCCTATAGCCCTCCCCTATGTACTTATACATCGCGTAGTAGGCGCCGCGGATCTTGAAGGAGCCGGTCTTCTGAAGGGCCTCGAGCTTTAGGTATACGTCGCCCCCCGTGAGCCTAGAGAGCGTCTCGGAGCGCAGGAGGGGGGTGCGGTGGATTTTGCCCGACCTCTGCTGTGCCCTAATAACCTCCAGGGCCTCCTCTAGGGGGGGCTCCATTAAATCCTCTCCTTTATGGCGTTGGCGAGGCGCCTTATGCCCTCGTCTATTTGCTCAAAGCTCGAGTAGGTGAAGTTCAAGCGCATTGTATTCCTCGGCGGATTCTCGTCGACGAAGAAGCCGTGGCCCGGCACGTAGGCCACCTTATACTTCGTCACCGCGTCTTGCAACATCTCCTTCGTGTCTATTTTCTCGGGCACTCTGACCCAGATGAACATGCCGCCCGAGGGCCGGGTCCAGGCCACGCCCTTGGGCATATAGGTCTCCAGCGCCGCCAGCATGGCGTCGCGCTTGCGCTTATACAAGCTCACTATGTTGGGTATATTGCGCTGTATGACGCCCCTCCTCAGCCCCTCGGCCAGCATGTACTGGTTTAAGGTGGGCGTGTTGAGGTTTAGGGCTTGTTTGCCCAACGCGAACCACCTAATTATCTCGGGCTCTGCGATGACCCAGCCTAGGCGTAGGCCCGGGCTGAATATCTTCGAGGCAGTGGAGAGGTATATCACCCTCCCCGACTTATCCATAGCCTTTAGCCTAGTCACGACTGTGTTGTCGAATATGAAGTAGCCGTAGGGGTCGTCCTCGACGACTAATAAGTCGTAGCGTTCGGCCACCTCGAGCAGATGCCTCCTCCTCTCGTCGGGCAACGTGACGCCCGTTGGGTTCTGGGCAGTGGGCACAGTGTAGATGAACTTTATCTTGGCGCCCTCGGCCCTAAGCCTCTTGACCTGCTCCTCCAACACGTCCGTCCTCATCCCGTGGTCGTCCATGGGTATGCCCACGAGCCTCGGCCTATAGACCCGCCAAGACTGAAGCGCGGCTATATACGTTGGGTTCTCCGTTATGACGACGGAGGACTCGTCGAGGAATAGGCGGCCCAGCAGTTCGAGGGCCTCCTGCGAGCCGACGGTCACTATTATGTTGTCGGACGACGCCTTAATGCCGTTGCTCTCGGCGAACTTGGCGAGCTCCTCCTTCAGCTCAGGGACTCCGTCGGTGGGGCCGTATTGCAGGGCCTTGCCCCCATACGTCTCTAAGACGTACGCCGTTATCTTCGCTATATCCTCTGTGGGGAAGGTGGAGGGGTCGGGCATGCCGCCGCCGAAGGATATGACGTCGGCCGTAACCCACTTCAACAACTCGCGGATCTCGGAGGACCGCATATAGGCTGTCCTCCCAGCCAATAGCTTGGACACGTCCATGAACCTCAATAGGTCGACGTTTAAATATTTTGATGTATATAACCTATGTATTTGTTGAACTCCGTAAACAATCTACGCAGATCCTGAGGAGGCCCCTCCTGACGCTGCACCTCTCGCAGACGGGCCGGCCGCAGATGTAACAAGTGGAGACGGAGTAGTTGACGCCGCATATCCTGCACAGAGTTGCCTCGCACGCCGCACAGCGGTCGCCCGCCCAGTCGTATCTGCAGACAAGTCTGCCGCATCTAGGACATTTAAAATCGGCGGGCTCCCAGCCGCAGAGCTCGCAAAGCCGCACTACTTCCTCTTTAAGGCCTCTGCGACGAGCTTGGGCACCTCGATGGGGGTCTCAGCGACGGGGATCCCGGCCGCCTTAAACGCCTCCACCTTGCTCCTGGCGTCGCCCGAGCCGAGCATGACTATGGCGCCGGCGTGTCCCATGCGCTTCTCAGGCGGGGCTGTCCTCCCGGCTACGTAAGCCACTATGGGCTTCCCTATCGCGCCCTCGGCGTATAGCTTGGCTAAGCGCTCCTCGGCGTCGCCGCCGACTTCGCCTATGGCCACTATGGCGTCTATTTCGGGGTCCTTCGCCATCATTAAGGCCGCCTCAACTAAGTCCGTGCCGACTATGGGGTCTCCGCCCACGCCGATTGCTGTGTTTATGCCGAAGCCGGCCCTAACCAGCTGATACGAGATCTCGTAGGTGAGTGTGCCCGACCTACTTATCACGCCTATTCTGCCGGGCGTTTGGTATATGTTGTTGGGCATTATGCCGAGCTTGACCCTCACCAGCGGCGCCACTATGCCGGGGCAATTAGGCCCTATTACGTCTACGCCTCTGGCCTTCGCGTAGTTCACGAAGCGGAGCGTGTCGTGTATTGGTATGTGCTCCGTGATGACGACAACCAGCTTTATGCCGGCGTCCACAGCCTCGTAGACGGCGTCGGGCGCAAAGCGCGCCGGCACGAAGACCACAGACGCGTTGGCGCCGGTGGCCCTCACAGCCTCCTCAACCGTGTCGAAGACGGGCAGGCCAGCCACGGTGGCCCCGCCCTTGCCCGGCGTCACGCCGCCGACCACCTTAGTGCCGTACTCCAACATGCGCTGCGCGTGGAAGGAGCCCTCCTTCCCAGTTATGCCTTGCACTATTACCTTTGTGTTGGGGCCCACTAGGACGGTCATTGCTTCGCAAACTCTATGGCTTTTTGAGCGGCTGTTTCGGCATCTTCATAGAGAGGTATCCCCAATTTGGCCAACATCTGGCGGCCCAGCTCCTCGTTGGTGCCCTTCATCCTCACCACTATCCTCTTATTTGCGGTGCCCGCCTCCTTAAGCGCCGCCTCGACGCCGGCGGCCACTTCGTCGGCCCGCGTAATGCCGCCGAAGATGTTGATGAAGATAGCCCTAGCTCTGGGATGCGATAACAAGACCTTCAGCGCTTCTCTGACCACGTCCCGCGAGGCGCCGCCCCCTATGTCTAGGAAGTTGGCGGGCCTTCCGCCGAAGTGGTACACCAGATCCATGGTGGACATGGTGAGCCCGGCGCCGTTGCCTATAATCCCCACATCGCCGTCTAACTCGACGTAGTTAAAGCCTATTTTCTGGGCGTAGCGCTCGAACTCAGTCACGTCGCGCGGGTCCTCCTCAAAGGCCTTCTCCAAGTCGGGGTGCCTAAATAGCGCGTTGTCGTCCACTATTATTCTGGCGTCGAGGGGCACCACCTCGCCGGCCGCGTTGATGGCCAGCGGGTTGCTCTCGACCAGCTCGGCGTCTAGCTCCACCATGGCCCTATACATAGCCCTCACGATGGCGGACGCTTGCTCCCACTGGGGCGTGCCGGGCTTAATCCCGAGCCAAGAGACTATGGACCTCACGTGGAAGTCCTTAAGGCCCTCGAAGGGGTCTACGTAAACCCTCTTTATCTTCTCGGGGCTTTTCTTGGCTATCTCCTCTATGTCTATGCCGCCTATGGGCGAGGCGAGGAAGAGATATTTCCTAGAGGCTCTGTCTATGATCAACGAGAGGTACATCTCCCTCTCCACCTCTTGGTACTCTGTCACATAGATCTTCTTGACCACTAGGCCCTTAATAGCCATGCCGAACATCTGCCTCGCTAAGGCCTCGGCCTCCTCAGGAGTCTTGGCGACCTTTATGCCCCCCGCCTTCCCGCGCCCGGCGACGGTTACCTGGGCCTTAAGCACCACCGGCTTCCCCATCCTCTCCGCTATCCGGCGCACTTGCTCGGGCGTCGTCGCGAGCTCGCCCGGCGGTATCTTCACGCCGTATTTGGCCAAGATCTCCTTGGCCTCATATTCGTATAGCTTCATGGCGGAGAAGAACTAAATAATTTTAACGTTTTTACACGACGATCGCCACGGCCCAGCTAGCCGAATTTTAAAACGTCGGCGTAGTTGCCTAGGTCCAACAAGCCGTGGCCCGAGAAGCTTATGAGCACAGTCATCTTCCTCCCCTCCTTCTTGGCCTCCTCGGCCAACTCCTTCAGCGCCGGCAATACGTGGGCCGTCTCAGGCGCCGGCACATAGCCCTCGAGCTCGGCGAATTTCTGGGCCATGGCGAAGACGGTCTCCTGGTCGTAGTCGCGCCCCTCCACTATGCCCTTGCTCATCAACAGCGATATCGTCGGAGCCACGCCGTGATAGCGGAGGCCGCCCGCGTAAATCGGCGGCGGTATAAAGTCGGCGCCTATGGTGTACATCTTGAGCTGGGGCAGAAGCCTCCCCGTGTCCGGGTCGTCGTACTTGTACACGCCCTTAGTCACCTTCGGCACCTCCAGTGCGCCCGTAGCTATATAGCGCCTCTTCACCTTACCGCTCCTAAGCTCCTCGCCTAGGAATGGGAACGCGAGGCCTCCCCAATTTGATCCGCCCCCTATTACGCCTATTATGACGTCCGGATCCTCGCCTATTAGCTCCATCTGTTTCTTAGCCTCTAGCCCCGCCACCGTCTTAAACATGATGTCCGTGTTTATCACGCTCCCCACAACATATTTCCCTCCGTGTTCTCTTGCGTATGTGGCGGCCTCAGTTATGGCGATACCCAACGAGCCGGGGTGGTTGGGGTTCTCCGCGAGCAATTTTCTGCCGAACTCCGTGAGGTCGCTGGGCGACGGAACTACGCGGGCGCCGTATATCTGTATTAAATAGCGCCGGAGAGGCTTGGCGAAGTAGCTGGCCCTCACCATGAAGACATAGGCCTTTACGCCGAAGAGGGCTGCGGCGAGGGCCACGGCGCTACCCCATTGGCCCGCCCCAGTCTCAGTGGTCACAAACCCGGCGCCGTCCTCAAGCGCGTAGTAGACCCAGGGAATTGCGCTGTTGACCTTATGGGAGCCCGTGTAGGTGTACCCCTCCATCTTCCCATATATCTTAAGCCAGCCCCCTAGGTATTCCTCGTAGCGCTTAAACCTAATGATGGGCGTAGGCCTCCCCACCTGCTTATACCGCTCCCTCACCTCCTCCGGTATTTTGATGAAGCGCTCGCTGGAGAACTCGAACTGCAGAGGCCTAGAGGGTATGACCTCCTGCAACAGCTTAAGGCGTCTGCCGTTGTCGGGATCTATGGGCGGCGGTAGAGGCTCTGGGAGGTCGGGCAATATGTTGTACCAATATTCGGGGATTTCCTCCTCCGGGAGGTCTATTCTCCGTCTCTCCACCCCATACCTCTTAGTTCCTTTTGCGTTTTAAGTGTGTTTAGCCTAGGCTAATTCTTCCAAGGATTTATACACGGGCGGCCTCACCTCGACGCTTTATTTTCGCCGGATTTTTAGCTTAGGCTAAAAATATAAATAGAGGGAAAAGGGGCGCAGATGTGGACTTGATAGGCCCCGCGACAATCGTCAGCGTAGCTTATATAGATCCGGGCAACTTCGGCTCCAATATAGCCGCCGGCGCGTCCTACGGCTTAGGGCTCCTCTGGGTCGTCTGGCTCGCGGGCGCGCTCGCTATTATGTATCAATACATAGCCGGGATGCTGGGGCTGAGGACTGGGCGGGGCTTATTGGGCCACTTAAGCGCTAGGGCGCCGCGGCTGAAGCCCCTCTACGCGCCTGCGCTCATAGCCGTGGCCCTCGCCACCGATATGGCCGAGTTCGTCGGCTTGATAATAGGTCTAGAGCTGCTCTTCGGCCTCCCGCTGTACTTAGCGGTCGCCCTGGGCTCCATAGACGTCTTGCTCCTCCTAGCCCTAGGGGAGAGGGGGAGGCGCTATTACGTGGCGGTCGGGTCTTTGGCCTCCGTGGTGGGGCTCAGCTTCTTAATAGAGCTCCTCCTGATTAGGCCTAACCTATACCAAGTCCTCTACCACTCGCTAATCCCCGAGCTCGGCGGAGGCGAGGCGCTAATCGCGGCCTCAATCATAGGCGCCACGATTATGCCCCATGCGCTCATCCTCCACTCGCACATAGCCGAGGGCCTCGACGCGAGGACGCACAAGGCCCAGACACTCTACAACTTAGGCATAGCGTCCGCCGTCAACGTAGCGATGCAAGTGGTGGCCGCCTACGCGCTCTACGGCAAGGGCGCGCCGGCGTTGTCCGAGGTGCCCCAAATATTGACGCCGCTTTACGGCCCTCTGGCGGGCACCGCCTTCTCCGTAGGCCTCTTGGCCTCGGGCCTAGCCTCGTCGGCCGTCTCTGTGCAAGCCGGCGCGTTGATACTGGAGTACGTCTCGGGGAAGTCTGTGCCTAAGTACGAGGCTAGGCTAATCTTCAGGCTCGCCAATATAGGCCCCGCAGCGGCTGTGTTGGCCCTAGGTATAAGCCCCCTGGCCTTGCTGGTCTACACACAAGCGATCCTGAGCCTAGTCCTCCCCCTGGTCATCATACCCCTTATACTTTTCGCGTCTAAACACGTAAGCCGCCGGCTTGTGGCAGTCGCCTACGCAGCGGCCGTGCCCATAATCCTAATAAACGCGCTGGCCTTGATTTAACGTGGACGTATCGACTATGCGCAGAGGCCACGCGGTGAAG
Organism: Thermoproteus sp. AZ2; assembly: GCA_000960885.1. GTDB lineage: Archaea > Thermoproteota > Thermoprotei > Thermoproteales > Thermoproteaceae > Thermoproteus. The sequence continues at coordinate 7,482 of JZWT01000012.1, forward strand.
GACGTGAGGCCGGAGCACTACCTAGAGGCGGTTTATCTCTTGAGCAGAGGCGCCGGGAGGACGACCCTCAGCGAGGTCGCCGAGGCCGTCGGCGTGAAGCCCAGCTCGGCCCACAAGATGCTGAGGAGGCTGGCCGAGGAGGGGCTCGTGGAGTATAAGGGGCGGGAGGGGGTCGCGTTGACGCAGAAGGGGGCCGAGTACGTGGAGAACATGAACAAGGCCCATAGGGCCCTCGCCGAGTTCTTCAAGCTAATAGGCGTAGAGGAGGGGCTCGCCGAGGCTGAGGCGGAGAAGCTAGAGCACGTGGTGGACCCCCGCGTGGTCGAGAAAATAGCTGAGCTCACCACTGCGCTTAAATCGCTCCTCTCCGCCCTTAGATGAGGAGGGAGCTGGGCGCGGCGGCCTTGGCCGCGTCTCTGGCGGCCTTCTTAATACCCAACGAGCTGGCGGCGCACCTAGTCGCGCTCGCGCTCTCTGCGCCCTTTCTGCCCCGCCTCAAGTGGATAGAGCGCAGACCCCTCTACCTCCTAGCTGGGCTGGCCGTTTACGCCGCCGCCTTTGCCCTAGACTACTTCACGGTCCCGCCGGAGCGCGTGTCGGATTTAGCCCTGGCCCTAGCCATAGCCCCGGTAGTTGAGGAAGTCGTATTTAGGGGGCTATTCTTCGACGTGCTTCCCGCCTGGCTCGCGGCGCCTCTCTCGGCCATCGCCTTTGCCGCGCTCCACCCATATCCCCTCGTGGCATTGGCCTACGCCATAGCCTTGACGTTGGTGTATTGGGGCTCGGGCCTAACGGGGTCCATAGCCCTACACGCGGCCAACAACTTGGCGTGGGCTCTGCTATACGGCGCGGTTAAACTCTAGGCAGACGAAGCCGTATTTCTCAGCCTCCTCGAGCCCCACTAGGCGGGGCTCTTGATAGGCCTCGCCGATTAGGGCCAAAGACGCCGAGATCCTAGCCAGCCTTAGGCCAGCCCTACGCCCCATCTCGACGACCTCGGCGGCTGAGAGGAACTTGGCGCGGGAGTAGAACACATGGCCCGCCTCGCCCTCGCGCCTGTACTTAACCCCCCAGGGGCTATCGCGCGGGACTATACACGCCACTACGCGCTCCGCCACCCTGGCGGCCTCCCTTATCAACTCCTCCGGCCTATCGGCGAAGCAGAGGGTCACCACTATTAAAGCGCAGGGGAAGGCCTTGTCCCTAAACGGCGCCGCCTCGCCCACCGCAAGGACCAAGTCCAGCGACTTAGGCGCAAGCCTCAACATGCCCAGGGAGGGGTCCAGCCCCGCCCTCAGCCCGAGGGGCTCGGCGAATTTGCCCGTGCCTACGCCTATCTCTACGCCGCCTCTGCACCCTAGGAGCGACGCTGCGGCGAGCTCGCTGGCGTACAACCCCTCATGTCTCTTATACCACGAGTCGTAGCGGTGGGCGAATTCGTCGAAGAGATCCCTCGTCGCCACGTGGTGTGTACCCCAAGTTTTTTAATTATGATTTCCCCTAGCCGTGTGGACTACGTAGGCGGGCTTAGGCGAGTGGAGCTGGCGTTGTACGCAATCGCCTTGGCCGTGACGATAATACTGGCGGGGTATTCGCTCTACTTAATCGGATCCGATATTACGCGAGTATATAATCCTGATCCCGTCATTATGTCTCAAAATATATATTCATTGTTATCAGATTTATTTTTATTTATAATATTTGTAGAATTAATTGATACATTTATAACATATATTCAACATAAAGAAATTGTAGTATATAAAATCATAGACGTAGCTCTGGTGGCGTTGGCGAGAGAGCTGTTTATATACGTCTCCCCGACGATCGCCGAGTCTTTCTCCACGACTAAAGCGGCGGCGTTGATAGCGGCGCTCTTGGTCGTAGGAGTTATCGATTATTTACAGCGCAAAGCGCACTGAAATATTTAATAAGGGGGTTCTTGCGCTGGGCCGTGGAGCTCGTGTTGGGCGAGATACGGGAGAACAAGCTCTTGGGGAGGAGGGAGGTGAAAGCTGAAGTGCTCCACCAAGGCTCGCCCACTCCAACACGGCAAGAGATAAAGGAGGCCATCGCGTCTCAGCTGGGCACAAAGCCTGAGCTCGTCTACATAAGGCATATCTACACCGAGGCAGGGATAGGCGCCTCGCGGGTCGAGGCCCATATATACGACTCGGAGGAGGTCGCCAAGGCTACTGAGCCCCTATACATAATAGCCAGGAATACTCCTGACGGCAAGAAGCTGTTAGAGGAGGCGAAGAAGAAGAGGGCTGAGCGGAGGGAGAAGAGGAGGAGGAAGAAGAAGGGCGCGGCGAAGAAATGAGCGAGGGCAAGAAGTTGCCCAGGGCGGCGCTCTGGTATCAATACGACTACGAGAAGGGCGCCATAAAGTTCTTAAGGCGCCTCTGCCCCCGCTGCGGCTCAGTCATGGCGTACCACAAGGAGCCCGTCCCGCGCTGGCACTGCGGCAAGTGCGGGATGACTATTTTCGAGCGCGGCGCCCGGTGATCGTATTGGGTATAGAGTCGACGGCGCACACCTTCGGAGTCGGCGTAGTTAGAGACGGCGAGATTTTAGCCAACGTAAACGACACCTACATCCCGCCGAGCGGCTCCGGGATACACCCCAGGGAGGCCGCCGAGCACCACGCCAAGGTGGCAGTACAACTGTTGCGCAGAGCCATCGAGGCGGCGGCCGTGGGCTTAGGCGATGTCGGCGCCGTGGCCTACTCCGCGGGCCCGGGGCTCGGCCCCGCCCTCAGGATAGGGGCCGTCTTGGCCAGAGCGCTGGCGGTTAAACTGGGGAGGCCGCTGGTGCCTATCCACCACGGCGTGGCCCACGTAGAGGTGGCTAGGGCGTTGACGAGGAGCTGTGACCCCCTCGTCGTGTTGATTTCGGGGGGACACACGATGGTCATAGGCTACGCCGACGGGAGGTATAGAGTATTCGGCGAAACCCTCGACGTCGCGATAGGCAACGCGATAGACCAATTCGCTAGGGAGGCGGGCTTGGGCTACCCCGGAGTCCCCGCCGTCGAGAAATGCGCAGAGGGCGCAGAGGGGGCCATCCCTCTCCCCTATGTCTATAATAGGCCAAGACCTATCCTTCTCGGGGCTCGTGACCAGCGCCATATCGCTGTATAAAAAAGGCGTAGAGCTGCCCGTCGTCTGCAAATCGCTTATAGAGGCCGCGTATTATATGCTCGCCGAGGTGATAGAGAGGGCCCTCGCCTACACAGGCAAGCGGGAGCTCGTGGTGGCCGGCGGAGTCGCGCGGAGCGCGAGGCTGAGGCAGATACTGGAGGCCATAGCGAGCGATAGGGGCGTCGCGCTCAAGATAGTGCCGGGCGAATACGCAGGCGACAACGGCGCTATGATAGCGCTGACGGGGTATTACGCCTATAGGAGGGGGGTCTCGGCCAAGGTGGAGGAGAGCTTTGTAAAACAGAGGTGGCGCCTAGACGAGGTCGACGTGCCTTGGTTTAGGGACCTCTGTTAATACTTCATTCCGCCGAATACCTTCGTCACAGCCTCTCTGAACTCCTCGTCGTCCTCGACCTTGTATAAGGCCTTATATACGGCGTTTAGCTTCTCCAGCAAGACCTTCCTCTCGACAGACGCCACCAACACGCGGGTGCTCAAGACTGCGTCGGGGTTAACAGATATGCTGTCTATGCCTATTCTCACCAAATACTCCACGAGCTGTGGGTAGACCGAGGGGCCTTGGCCGCAGATGGACACGGTCTTCCCGAGCCTGTGAGCCCTCTTGACTAGCTCGTATATGGCCCTCAATACGGGGGCCTCCCTCTCGTCGAAGTAGCGCGGGTCTAGGCGGACTAAGTAGTCGTTGTCGCGGTCTACGCCGAGCGTCAGCTGGGTTAAGTCGTTAGACCCTATGGAGAAGCCGTCGAAGTATTGGGCGAACTCCTCGGTCAGAAACGCCACCGAGGGGACCTCCGCCATTGCCCAGACCCTGAAGTCCCTGCCCCTATAGAGGCCCTCCTCCTCCAACAGGCGCGCGAAGCGCTCGGCCTCCCAAGTAGTCCTCACGAAGGGCGCCATGACCCATACGTTGGCGAGCCCCATCTCCTCCCTCGCCTTTTTTATGGCCTTGAGCTCTAGCCTAAAGGCCTTTTCGTACTCCTTAGAGACGTAGCGCGATACGCCGCGCCAGCCCAACATGGGGTTCCTCTCCTCGGGCTCGAACTTCTCCCCTCCCGCCAAGCTCCTGTACTCGTTGGTCTTGAAGTCGCTGAACCTGACCACGACCGGCCTGGGGTATATGGCGTTGGCCACCTTGGCGACCCCCTCAGCCATCTTGTCCACGAATTTATCCTCTTTGCCTATGGAGAGCAAATACAGCGGGTGTTCGCCGACCCAGCTCGATATGACGAACTCTATCCTCATGAGGCCTATGCCGTCGAAGGGCAGATCCTTATACTCGTCTATCTTCTCGGGCTCGCCCAAGTTCATATAGACCTTTGTCGCCGTGGGGACCGCGCGGTATATGTGGAGGATGATCTCCCTCGGCGCCGCGGCGGCCTCGGCGACTTTGGCCTCGGCCTTCTCCTCGGCCAACGCGCCTAGGTATACCACGCCCTTCGAGCCGTCCACCGTGTAGACCTCGCCGTCTTTTAAGACCTGCGTGGCGTTGCCGGTGCCCACCACGGCGGGTATGCCGAGCTCCCTGCTCACTATAGCGGCGTGGCTCGTCCTGCCGCCCTCGTCGGTGACTATGGCTGAGGCGAGGCGCATGTAGGGGACCCAGTCGGGGTCCGTCATCTTGGTCACCAATATGTCGCCCTTCTGCATCTTCCTCTTCGCGTCCTCCAGCGTTAGGCATATCTTGGCTCTGCCCGACGCGGTGCCGGGGCTAGCCCCTATGCCCTTGACGACCACGGCGCCGGCCTTGGGTAAAGCTACCACCGGCGGCTTAGCCTCGCCGCGCCTAGACCAGACGGTCTCGGGCCTCACTTGGACTATGAAGAGGTTCTGGGGGAATTGCATGTCGGCATCTACGGCGAATTCTATATCGAGGGGTACGCCGTAGTGTTGCTCGAGTATTAACGCCATCTTCGCGTATTCGAGGACCTCCTCGTCCCTCAGAGCAGGCGCGTTCGCCTTCTCGGGGTCTAGCTCAACCTCCTTAGTAAGCCCGCGCTCGTCTCTAACGACCGCCACCTTCTTCACGCTGATCCTCCTATCGATTATCTGGAGGCTCTTCTTATCCACCACGAACTCGTCCGGAGTGATGAGGCCCCTCACCACGCCCTCGCCGAGGCCCCAAGCCGTTTCTAGGACAATCCTATTCCGGTCGCCGCTGGTCGGGTCCAGCGTGAACATGACGCCGGAGCTCCTGGCGTTTACGAGCTTCTGTACCACGACGGCTATGGAGACTTGGTCGTGGGGTATCCCCACGCTCTCCCTATACGCTATGGCGCGCGGCGTGTAGAGCGACGCCCACACCTTCTTGACGAAGAAAATGACGTTCTCGTCGCCGCGGACGTTGAGGTACGTGTCTTGTTGCCCCGCGAAGGAGGCCTCCGCCAAGTCCTCTGCAGTTGCCGAGGACCTGACGGCGACGGCCGGGTTGGGAGCACCCGCGATCTCCTCCAGCCTCTTGTAGGCGTCTCTTATCTCCCTCGCTATTTCCTCCGGGATGGGGGCCTCCTCTACCATGCGCCTTATCTCAGCTGATATCTTCTCGTAGTCCTCAGGGGCCCTCCTAGTTAGCTGGAGTAGCTCGAGGATCCTGCGCTTAAGCCCCGTCTCCTCCAAGAACTTATTAAACGCCTCGGCGGTCACGACGAAGCCTGGCGGTATTCTGACGAGCCTAGAGACCTCGCCCAAATTAGCGCCCTTGCCCCCGACGAGGGCGACGTCGTTTTTGCCCACCTCCCAGAGCCATTTCACGAGCCCCACGCGGCGTTCTTACGAGTGGTATAAATACTACTCATTAAACCCAGGACAAATTTATTTTTAGGCGGTGGGCTATTAAGGGCCTTAAGAATAATTATAATTAATATATTCCCCTCTATGAAGATAGATAAAGATATTTCATATTTAAAAATTTTATGTGATAATAAGGCGCAATGGCTTGGGGATTGAGGCAAGGCGGCGGTGGACTGAGCGCAGCACCTCCGGCCGTAGGGGAGGCCTCTTATCCGTGATAAGCCTCATTAGCCTCCTCCCGCAGTAGGGACATCTGGATATCCTCGCACCGTACATCAGGAAGTCGATGCCGCAGTGGGCGCATCTCCCGACCTCCGGGAGCTCCGCGGCAGGGCTGAAGCGCACTATGGGCCCGACGGAGGTCAGGGCGACGGCTGGCGCATATGGCGCAAGGGCCATGAGGCTCTCGAAGTCGCCGGCGGGCACGACCTCGACGCCCCTCTTATATATTTCGCCCGCCCTCCTGACCGTACGCCTATATTCCTCTAGAGACGTCGCTTGGATTAATACAAACGCGGATTCGTCGGGCGCGTCGGGCACGCCGACTCGGTGTTTTAAGTCGCCGAGTAGCCCGTCGGCGCCCCCCGCGAAGGCGGCCAGGGCCTCGTCGCCAGCGCCGGCGAAGAACACCTTGGCCCCGGCGGCCTTGAGCAAATGGACTGCTGTCGCTATTGAGGACAAGCGGGATACGGCCTCGGGGTCGCCGCAGTCGCCCACGGGCTCTCCTAGGGCTATCGGCGAGCCGTCGACCGGCGATTTGGAGCAGAGCCACGAGCCGGCGAATATGGCCGTGGAGGGGCCTGCATCGTATGCCAATATCACGCCGGGGCGGCGCTCAGGATTTATAAACATGGCGCGGCATCAGCGTGGCTTTAGCCGTTAGGGAGCTCCCCGGCTCTAGGAACGGGCTAGCCTACGCGCTGGCGCCTGTGGAGGGCCGAGTCGACATATACGTAGTGGAGAGCGAGGCCGAGGTGAGGCGCCTAGAGGAGAAGAGGGGGAAGGCGCTGGTGCTCTACGGCCTTACGACCCCTTCCTTCGCCGAGTATTGGCGCGAGGTCGCCGAGATGGCGAGGCGGCACGTAGTCGTCGTAGGGGGGCCGCACGCCATGGGGGACCCCATCACCCTCATTAAGCTGGGCGTCAAATACGTGGTCGTGGGCGACGGCGAGGCGGCGCTCCCGGCCATAATAGAGCGGGAGCTCCACGGCGAGGATATAAGGCCCCCTAACACGTTGTTCGTCGAGGGCGGCGTTAGGGCGGGGCCGCGCGTCTTCGTCGACCTAGATAGGTACAAGACGTACAGCGAGGCCTTGGCAGCGTATCCGCCCATGGAGATAACGAGGGGGTGCGGCTTCAGATGCGCCTTCTGCCAGACGTGGCTCCACGGCCCCGTGAGGCACCGCTCTGTGGAGTCCGTGGAGTCGTTGGCCAGGCGATACGTTGAGGCGGGCGAAAGAGACATCAGATTCATAGCGCCTGTGGGCTTCCTCTACGGCTCTAGGGACGGGAGGCCCAATGTGGACGCGTTGGTCTCTCTGCTGACGGCCGTTAGGCGGGTCGGCGGGCGGCCGTACCTAGGCACGTTCCCCAGCGAGACTAGGCCGGAGACCGTCACGGCCGACGTCTTAAGGGCGATAAAGCCCTTGGTCGCGAATAGGAAGATCTCCTTCGGGCTCCAGACCGCCTCCGAGAGGCTTTTGAGGCTATCTAAGAGGGGCCACGGGGTTGAGGCCGCGTTTGAGGCCGCCGAGGTCGCGAGGGCTCACGGCTTCACGCCTATAGTGGACGTAATAGCCGGCATGCCGGGCGAGGGCGCGGAGGACGTGATGGACACGATAGCCGCCATGGAGAGGCTCGTCAAGCTGGGCGCCAAGATACGCCTGCACTACTTCATCCCGTTGCCGGGCACCCCTTGGTGGGGCCGCGACCCCGCCCCCCTGCACCCAGCCTACGTGGAGTTCATCGCCAAGCATAGGGCCTTTGTCGAGGGGTACTGGAGGGAGCAGATGGAGCTGGCCAAGCGCATTAGGGAGGCCTATAGGGAGGTTGAGGCGTATTTATCTAAGCCTAATTAGGCCTAGGGCCTCGGCTATGCCTAAATACCACCTGGCCAGCCGCCTAGCCAAGAAGGAGACCGCCTCGTCCTCGTCCCTAACGCCGAAGAGGGCCGCGTAGGCCTCGGCGGCGGCCTCCCTATTTATCCTCGCCGCAGCTACTCTGGAGAGCTCGTCGAGCGCCTCCCCGAGCGTTCGCCCGCGCAGGGATTCTATGAGACCGAGGACCTCGGCGTCGGGCGCCAGGAGGTCGAGCCATTCGGCGAGCCCCTTAGCGCGGAGGACGTCGCGGTATTTTATCAAGAGGGGGTCGTCTAGCTCCATGGCGGCCTTCCCAAGCGCGCGGTCAGCCGAGCATGCGGCAGAGCTCTACGCCCGTTGAGCTGGCCAGCCGGCGTCTCACCCACGCACTGTTAAGGGCTAATAAATAAGTCTTAATACGCCTCGCTCTAATGCATAGGCCCTATCGCACCGCGCCGCCTCTTCGCCGTGTTCCACATAGGCGATGGCTAAATCCTTTCTAGCTGAGAGCGCAGTAGCAAGGAGCTCGCGCCCCTCTTCGTCGAGATGTGCGGCTGGCTCATCTAACAACAAGGCGTCTCTCGCGCAGGCCAAGGCTATCGCCAGCTGGGCCCTCCTCCTAAGGCCGGGCGATAGGGAGGCCGCGTTGCGCCCCAAGTAGGGGGCTAGGCCGAACTCCTTAGCCCACGAGAGGGCCTCCTCGCGCCTGCCGCAGAGGCCTAGGAGGGAGCCGAGGGGGACGGCGTATAGCTCCGGCTCCTGGGGCACATAGGCTATGCGCCCCGCCAGCTTGGCCCTGGCCCCATCCCAGCCCTCAGCCGTTATCTTGAGCCCGAAGGCCTCCACGAATCCCCTATCGGGCCGCTCCAGCAGGGCGAGTATCTTCAATAATGTGGTCTTCCCGGCGCCGTTGGGGCCCCTAATACACGTGACGCCTTTTTCTAGGGCTATGGCGGCGCCCCTAAGCACCGGCGTATCGCCGTAGCTCTTCCATATATCCACGGCAACGATCACTAAGGCCTTGGCGCGACCGCATATGAATTATTCCTCAAAAATATTATATGGAAAATATCTTATTAATAAGTATAATTAATATCATTTTCTCGAAAAAGAGCAATTAATCTTTAAATATTATAAAAAGATTAAAAGATGCCTAAGAATGCATCAATTAATTTTACTATAATAATATATAGAGCTTTTTAGTAGTAAAATTATAAAAATATTATATACGCAAAAGAAATTAACTCGCATGAGGCCCGCGCTCTTAGCCGCTATCTCGGCCGTCGTTATAATCGTGGCCGCCCTCGGCCTATACCTAATGCAGAGGGCGGGGCCTCCGGCCCCCTCGGCCACTAACGCAACCCCAACGAACAGCTTATCCCTCTGCATCGCCGGCGCGTACGCGGTTGAGGGCGAATACTTAAAGTCCGCGTTCTTCAACGCCACGGGGATCCGCGTGGCTGTGAGGCCCGGCGGATCCTTCGCGCTAGCCCACGAGATAGCCCTAGGCACGCCGTGCGGCGTCTTTATGCCCGTGGCCTTTAGGCAAGCGGTGGCGGGCACCGGCCCCTATAACCCGGGCTGGGCCATAGCCCTGGCCGCGGACGAGGTCGTAATAGTCTACTCGAACACCACTACGTCGTACCCAGGCGCGGCCGAGCTAATAGAGCTGTACGAGGAGGCCGTTAAGAGCAACGACACGAGGCTGTGGTACGCCTTCTTCTACAACTTGACCTCCGGCGAATACCCGCTCGGCGTCGCCGACCCCTCCACAGATCCCGAGGGGCTATACGCGCTTTTGCTCCTAGAGGCGGCCGGGAGGCTATACGCCGGGAATCAAAGCTACTTCATCGATAGGATGGCGGCGGCCCACGCCAACGTCACTAGGTCCAGCACGTTTTACTACATAGTCCCCCTCAAGGAGGGGCAGATAGCTTTCGTCTTCTCCTATAAGTCGTACGCTGTGGCCAACGGGCTCAGCTACCTAGAGCCCCCGCCCTGGCTCAACTTCGGCTCCCCCCAATACGCCGATTGGTACGCGCAGTTCAGCTGGGTTATACCGGTAAACGGCGTCCCCACTAGGATTAACGGGACCCCTGTCTATTTGTACATCACAATACCCAAGGGCGAGGGGGGCGGCGCTGCGCTGAGGTTTCTGCTATTCGCCTTAAGCCATAGGCAAGACCTAGCCAAGTTCGGGCTATACCCACTTCCCAAGCCCATGGTCTTCGGCAACATCAGCGCGTTGCCCGACCCCCTGGCCCAAATGCTCAGGAACGGCACCCTCATCTACGGAGGGCCTTTAACTTAAAAGGGGGGATACTTCATGGAGTTCCGCCCAATAGGGTACGTCAAACACGGACGCCCCGACGAGGAGGTTAAGAGGGGCCGCGTAGATGCGGTGATCGAGATCTCGCCCGAATACCAAGAGGGGCTTAAAGGCCTAGAGGAGTTCACCCACATCATAGTGATATCCTTCCTACATAAGTATAGGGGGGCGCCCCTCGTGGTCACGCCCAAGAGGGTTAGGGAGCGGGGGGTAGAGGCCCCTGAGGCCGTCGGAGTGTTCGCTACAGATAGCCCGGATAGGCCTAACCCAATAGGCGTATCTATAGTGAGGCTGCTGCGCGTGGAGGGGAATAGGCTCTACGTGTCGGGCGTGGACCTATACGACGGCACGCCTGTCTTGGACATAAAGGGGTTTTCGCCGAGCAGGTGCCCCGCCGACGCCAAGGCGCCTAGGTGGGCCTTGGGGGATGTATAGGCTACTCGTAGCCTACTCGGCCGTCGCGCTTGCGCTGCTGCTGGCGCCCTTCGCGGCGTTGCTCTACTACGGCTACGGGCCCTATTTCTCGGCCGGCGCGGCCTTCGGCGCAGATTTGTTGAGGTCTATGGCCTTGACGTTCACGGCCTCGGCGTCGGCGATCCTTGCCGACTTCGCGCTCTTCACGCCTCTGGCCTTCATCCTAGCTCGCACGAGGAGCCCCCTCGTCGAGGCTCTGGCCGACGTCCCGGCCTCTGTGCCGCACCCGCTCGTGGGGATAGCCCTAGCGGTCTTGGCCAGCCCGCAGACGGCCGTGGGGAGAGCTCTGAGGGCCCTAGGCCTTTCCATATTCGACTCCTACCTAGGCCTAATAACTGCCTTGGCCATAGTGTCGGCGCCTGTATACATCCGCTCGGCCCAGAGCTTCTTCGAGGCGCTCCCCAAAGCCCCCGAGCAATTCGCCCTAAGCCTCGGCGCTGGGGAGTTGAAGGTCTTCTGGCTAACTCTGAGGAGCTCTTGGCGCCAGCTCTTGTCGTCAGGGTTGACGGCTATGTCTAGGGCCATAAGCGAGTTCGGGTCCGTGGTGATAATAGCGTATTACATAGCGGGGGGCCCGTTCGCCTACGTCAGCCCCGCCTCCGTCTATATTTGGAAGCTCTTCGAGACCTACTACCTCTCAGCGCTCCCGGCCACGGCCACCTTGTTTCTATTCTCGCTGGGCCTCTTGGCTGCCGCCAGGCTCTTGGGGCGCCGCTGATCCCTCTGCGTATTTCCTATATTTTTCTAGGAGCTCCGGCGACTCCTTATCCTCCGGCGTTAGGACGACGAACTCGACGCCCTCCTCGCCGTAGCGGTAGCTACGCCAATACTTAAACCTCAGATCCCCCGTTAAGTATATCATCGCGAGCTTCCTCTCGCCGAACGCGTGGCGGAGCTTGCAGTCGCAACCGTCTATTTTGCCGTCGGTCAGCACTAGATAGCCCGTGCCGCAGTCGCACAGCCAATACAGCTTGTCCTTGACGTGGACGAACAAGAAGGAGTCGACTCTGTCGTCCACGCGCCTGTATATCGGCTCCACGACGCCCTCTATGTAGAGGACTTGCTGAAGCGGCGTGTGGACTGGGAATATCGCCATCTCGCCCGTGGCCAACCGCCATAGGTATTTGCGGCTCCTCTTCACGGGCTCCACGAGGCCCTTGAAATACAGCTTATTCAGCGCGCGGAGGACTCGGTGCCGGGGCGCGCCGGTTATATTGACTAGCTCGGTGGTGGAGACCTCGCCCCTCTCCCTAATTATCTCGAGCAGCCTCTCCTCAAAGCTCACAATAAATCCGGGTCTCCACTATATATTTCTTTTCAGCGACTTTAGGAGCGGCACCTCGGCGAGGAGGCCCTCGTCTACGTACTCCCAGAGGATTCCCCTAGGCTTAGGAGGCCTCGGCGAGACCTCTACGATGCGGCTAGGCGTGGCGATTATGTCAACGGGCAGGTCGAAGGGCTCCCTCGGGATCTCCTCGTCTATGAACTGTAAGTCGTGGACCGTCGTGGCGACGGCCGTGGAGGGCCCGGCCTTGCCCAGCTCAGTCAATATCCCCCACTCGAGCTCCGCATAGCCGTGGCTTTTCCCCAGCCTATGGCCCAGCCTATTCACCGCGACTGAGCCTATCACGACTAGATCCACGGCGGGAAGATCGCGCGGGTCTACGGAGGACCCGAAATCGAAGGCCCCGGCTATCGTCGCCGCGCGTTGATAAGCCGATTTGGGGATGAGGGCCGGGTCCAGCAGTAGAAATCCGTTTTTTATCCTCGGCGTAGGCATAACGAGTTTTTTGCCCTCCCTAAGCGCCGCCTCGCGGCAGGGCCTCTGGGGAGCGTCGGGGTTTATCTTAACAACGCGAGCCCGCCTCCACGCCTGCGTCGAGAGGAGTCTGCCGCACGCCGCATCGCCCCTCTGAAGTTGGGGATGCGCCCGTAGACGGGCCGAGGGAACGCCGCAACGCCCAACCGCTCAAGCAGATCCCAGATCCTCTGCCTAATCTCCGCCTTGCGCCTCACGACCGCGGGGTCCCTGGCCATGGGCCATACGGCGCGGCTATAAATATCTAGGCCATAAATTTTAATTGGACCAAAGAAAAAGGGTTTATGAGGCAGGACTTGTGGAAGGTCGCCATGACTATCGCCGGCCTCGACTCAGGGGGCGGCGCGGGCATACACGCAGATATTAAGACCTTCGCCGCGTTGGGGGTACACGGCACCACGGCCCTCACTTGTGTGACGGCCCAGAACACATACGAGGTCAGGAGGGCCCAATGCCTCTCGCCAGACCTAGTGCGGGACCAAATAATGGCGGTGTGGGACGACATGGGGATAGACGCCGCTAAGACCGGCATGTTGGGGACAAAGGAGATAATCGAGGAGGTCGCGGCCGTGGCGAGGAGGCTGGGGTTCCCCCTAGTGGTAGATCCCGTCATGATAGCCAAGTCCGGCGCTCCCCTAATCGCCGAGGACGCCATGGAGGCCTTAGCTAAAAAGCTACTCCCTGCGGCGAGGGTCGTTACGCCGAATAGGTACGAGGCCGAGAGGCTAACGGGCATGAGGATTTCGTCTCTAGAGGAGGCGAAGAGGGCGGCTGAGAGTATCCACAGAGAGTTCGGGAGCGAGGTGGTCGTGGTCAAGGGCGGACACCTAGACGTAAAGGACGCGGTCGACGTGGTGTATATCAACGGCTCGTTCCACGAGCTGTCCACGCCCAGGCTGGACCCAAGGGCCACGCACGGCACCGGCTGCTCCTTCTCGGCCGCAATAGCGGCGGGGCTCGCCAAGGGCCTCGCCCCGCTAGACGCCATAAAGACGGCGAAGGAGTTGATATATGTGGCTATAAAATACGGCGTGCCTAAGGGCAGGGGGCATTGGCCCGTCAACCCCACCGCGTGGTTAGAGATACCGGCCGAGAGGTGGAGGGCCTACGAGGCTATGTCCAAGGCCATAGCGGCCATAGAGCGCGACGCGGAGCTCTTCGGCGCGTTGATACCAGAGGTCCAGAGCAATTTGGGCTACGCCATAGATCCGAGGTACGCCGAGTCTAGGGAAGACGTCTTGGCGATCCCGGGGAGGATCGTCAGATATATGGGCAGGGCCAAGGCCTCCGGGCCGCCGACCTTCGGCGCCAGCGACCACGTAGCGCGGAAGATATTAGCGCTGCTGGGCAAAGACGCTGAGGCTAGGTCTGCCATGAACATCAGGTACAGCGAGGAGTTGGTCGAGGCGGCCAGGAGGCTGGGCTATGGAGTAGTCGTAGTCGATAGGAGAAACGAGCCGAAGGAAGTTAAGGAGAGGGAGGGAGGGAGCATGCAGTGGGTCGCCGAGGAGGCCTTGAGGCAGAGCGGGGGCAAGGCCCCCGACGTAATAGTCGACGTGGGCGACTGGGGGAAGGAGCCCCTAATAACCATCGTGGGGAAGACGCCGGAGGAGGTAGTGGAGAAGGCCAAGAGGATCGCCTCGGCAAAGTAAGAAGCGCTTTCTTCCTAAAAGCTTTTATAGTAATTATCGGGTCGCGTCATGGCGGTCCAATTCAAGAAATACGAGCTCCCTCCCCTGCCCTACAACCTAGACGCCCTCGAGCCCTACATCAGCAGGGACATCGTGGACGTCCACTACAACGGCCACCACAAGGGCTACGTCAACACGGCTAATTCCTTGCTGGATAGGCTTGAGAAGATCATAAGGGGCGAGCTCGGGCAAGGGCAGTACGACATACAGGGAATACTCAGAGGCTTGACCTTCAACATAAACGGACACAAGCTCCACGACCTCTACTGGAAGTCTATGGCGCCCGCCAGCAAGGGCGGCGGTAAGCCTGGCGGGAGGCTCGCCGACCTGATAAATAAGCAGTACGGCAGCTTCGATAGGTTTAAGGCCGTGTTCACAGAGGCTGCCAACTCTCTGCCCGGCACCGGCTGGACCGCGCTGTATTACGACACGGAGACGGGCAATCTGCAGATAATGACCTTCGAGAACCACTTCTTGAACCACATCGGCGAGGCCCCCATCTTACTCATCGTCGACGAGTTCGAACACGCCTATTATCTCCAGTACAAGAACAAACGCGCCGACTACGTCAACGCTTGGTGGAACTTGGTCAATTGGGACTACGCCGAGCAGAAGCTCTCCAAGCTCCTATAACCCCCTCTTTTTTCGGCCCGCCTCATCGGGCCGGCTGTCGTCAACCGCCCAACTTTAAAATACAAGGCCATAGCTTAACATGCGCACAAAATTGCTATACCAAGAGGACAGCTATATCAGAGAATTCGACGCGGTTGTGCTCGACGTGGTGGGCAACGACGTGATATTGGACAAGACGGCCTTCCACGACGGCGAGGGCGGAGTCCAAGCCGACACGGGCTTTCTAGAGGCGGGCGGCGTGAGGTATAGGGCGCGGGCCGGCGTAAAGAACGGCGAGGTCGTCCACACAATAGAGGGCGCCCACGGCCTTAAGCCGGGCGACGCCGTGAGGGGGGTGCTCGACTGGGAGCCGCGCTATAGGAAAATGCGCCTCCACACGGCCGCCCATATACTCAGTGCCGTGCTCTATAACAAATACCACGCGTTGATAACGGGCGGCGACATCACGCCCGAGTACGCCCGCGACGACTTCAACATAGAGGGCGACATGGCCGCCGTCAGGAAGGCCTTCGAGGAGGCGATCGCCGAAGTCAACGAGATAGCGCGGAGGGGCATCGAGGTCAAGGTCTACTGGCTACCTAGGGAGGAGGCGTTGAAGATTCCGGGCATAACTAAGCTCGCCGAGAGGGCTCCGCCGGATCTGCCCGTGTTGAGGATAGTAGAAATACCGGGCGTCGATATCCAGGCGGACGGAGGCCCCCACGTGCGCAACACCTCCGAGATAGGCGGAGTCAAGATTATTAAGGTCGAGAATAGGGGAAAGGGGAAGAAGCGGGTCTACTATACGTTAGAGGACTAGGCGCTCCTCCTCAAAGCAACGGCCCAGCCGCAGAACTCGGCTGTCCACCACGACGCCTCCGTAGAGCTCGGCCTTCTCGTAGCCCAGCGCTAGGTAGGCCGCAATTCTCCCAATCGCGTCGGCCTTCATGATGCCCGAGCCCGAGGTGCCGGCGGCGACGTATAGGCCCTCGGCGAGCCGATCGACGACGGGCTGGTAGTCCACTATGTTCTCGTCGTAGTGGCCTGCCCACGCGCTCAGCGGAGCGCGGCCCTCGAAGGCCGGGATATATTTAGTCAACACGGGGTATATGCCGAAGCGCCACAAAGGCTCCTCTGGCTCGGCCGGGTCCTCGAAGCGGAACGGCCTCCTGTCGGCGACGCCGATCCAAAAAGTCC
>JZWT01000120.1 GCA_000960885.1 Thermoproteus sp. AZ2
TCGCGGCGGCCGTCTACGGGATTAGGGAATTCGCCGATTATGCGGCCGGCAAATACGCCATAGACAGCGCCATGCCCGTGAGGAGGGCGCCGATTCCGCCCTGGCTTAGGAGGGCCGCCGGCGCCGCCAGAGGCCCCTTGGCTAGGCTTGCCCGCTACAACGCCAGAGTCGCCGCCTGGGCCAGGCGCCGCCAGCCCCTCCCGCCCATATCCTACCGCGAGAGGGGCTACGACAAGCTCCTGAGGCCCATAGGCATCGCCGTAGCCGTAGGGATCGTCGCCGCCATAGCCTACGGCTCTGTTAAGACGATTCTGGCCGTGCCCCCCGGCCTTTGGGGCCAGCTATTCGCCGAGACGCCCCAAATCCTCTTGGCCCTAGCCTACGATTACGCCAGGGTGGCCGCGATATCCCTGCTCTCGCTGGCCCTGGCGATAACCGCCGGCTACTACTTGGCCACCCACCACAGAGCCGAGAGGGTGGCGATACCGGCTATACAAGTCTTCTCGGCCTACCCCGCCCCCGCCTACTTCCCGCTGATATTCGCAGCGACTGCGGCGGCCGCCTACGGCGCCTTGGGCTATTGGGCAAACGAGCTCTACGCAGTCCTCCTCGGCTTCATCTCCACCTTCTACTACGTCTTCTACGGGTTCTGGATGGGGCTTAAGGCCATGCCGCATGAGGTCTGGGAGCTCATGGACAACTTGGGGATGGGCTATTGGGCCAGGATCCGCCGCGTAGTGCTCCCGGCGACTCTGCCGTATATCATCGCGGGCTTGAGCTCCACGATAGACAGCGCCTGGGGAGGGCTGGCCATAGGCGAGTATTGGCCCGGCATAGCCGACGGCAAGAGCCTCGCGGTGTCGACGGGCCTCATGAGGCTCATAACGCTCGCCACCAGCTCTGGCGACATAGCCCTAGCCGCCTGGGCCTCGCTCCTCTTCGGCGTCGTGGTGGTCCTCTTCTCAATATTCTTCACGAGGCGCCTTATGGATTTGGCGCGGAAGAAGTATGTAGTCGAGGAGGCTATATTCGCGGCCTAGAGCGCCACGACCCTTCTGCCTAGGTGTTTAGACTGAGGAGTCTCGGCTATAAGCCTGGGCAATTCCTCGAACTTGTGCACGGAGTAGACGGGCTTCACGAGGCCCTTGGCCATTAGGGCGAGCGCCTCCTCTAGGTCTGACCTCCTCCCGCTCAACACAGGCAATATCTCCACCTCCTTCAATAGGGGGAGGCCGAGGGGTATGGGCTGGGGGTTTGGATCAACGTTGCCTATCAACGCTATCCGGCCCCCCGCCTTTAGGGACCTGATGGTCTGCTCCAGCGTGGGCCCTCCCACTGACTCCACCGCGCCGTCGGCGCCGCCCAGCCTCTTGACCTCCTCGGAGAACTTGGGGGAGGTCGCCACGTAGTCGGCGTATTTGGCGACGACCTCGGCCTTCTCGGGCCTAGTCACGGCCACGGCCTTGGCCCCATAGGCCTTGACGACCTGCAGGGCGTGTACGCCTATCCCGCCGCCCGCCCCCGTGACCACGATCAACTGGCCCGGCGAGACCCCGATCTTCTTTACGCCTCTCACAATCGTGGACACGACGCACGCGGCGAAGGAGGCGGCCTCGAGGGGGACCCCCTCCGGCACCTTGACCAGCGATTTGGGGTCGGCCGATATATATTCGGCGAAGGCGCCGGGGATATCCTCGCCGTAGACCCTCTTGTTGCGGCACAAGTACTCGCGGCCCGAGCGGCAGTACTCGCACTCGCCGCAGTATTCGTACATCATCCCGGCCACCCTATCGCCCGGCGCCAGCCCCGACACGCCCTCCCCCACCTCCTCCACAACTCCGGCGAATTCGTGGCCGGGCACCGCGGGGAATTTAACCCTCTGCCACCCCTGCCACGCCAAGTAGTCCCTGTAGCATACGCCGGCCGCCTTCACCCTAACCACGACCCTCCCCGGCGAGGCCCTAGGCCTCTCGACCTCCTCCTCCCTTATCTCGCCCTTATAGCCCCTAAGTACGTAGGCCCTCATGCGCCACACTACAACTATTAATTAAGTGATTTCGCCAACCCGTGGAGAGGCGGGTTATCTTCCACAACCTAATAACTCTAGACGAGGCGGCCAAGGCGCTTCTAGCCCACGCTAGGCCCCTAGGGGTTGAGGAGGTGGACCTACTGCAGGCCTACGGCCGCGTATTGGCGGAGGACGTATACTCGGAGGTCGACGTGCCGCCCTTCGATAGGTCCACCGTGGACGGATACGCCGTGGTCTCGAGCGATTTGGCGGGGGCCAGCGAGCTGGAGCCGGCGAAGCTGAGGCTCGTGGGCAGGGTGGAGGCCGGCGACTTCCCGTCCTTCGAGGTCTCCCCGGGCGAGGCGGCCGAGGTGGCCACGGGGGCCCCAATCCCCCGAGGCGCGGACGCGGTCGTCATGGTCGAGTACACAGCCGAGCGCGGCGGTGACGTAGTGGTCTACCGCTCGGCGTATCCGGGCGAGAATATAATGACCGCGGGCTCCGACATATCGGCAGGGGAGCTCGTCCTGCGGCGGTGTACTAGGCTGACGCAGAGGGAGATCGGAGTCTTGGCCGCGGTGGGGCGCGACAGGGTGAAGGTGTATAGGAGGCCGCGCGTCGCCGTGATATCCACCGGCAACGAGCTCGCCCCGCCGGGCAGCCCGCTGCCCCCGGGCAAGCTGTACGACATAAACACCTACTCCATCTCGGCGGCCGTCTCAGAGGCCGGCGGAGTCCCCATCCCCATCGGCGTCATCGGCGACGACCCGGCGCAGTTCAGAGAGGCCCTCCGGAGGGGCCTAGAGGCGGCCGACGTAGTTCTGCTGTCGGGGGGCACCAGCGCCGGCCCCGCCGACCTCACCTATAGGGTCTTGGGAGAGCTGGGGCAAATCCTATTCCACGGCATAATGGTGAGGCCCGGCAAGCCGACCATAGCGGCCGTGGCCGACGGGAAGCTGATAGTGGGCCTCCCCGGCTACCCATCATCGGCGCTCATGATATTCCACTCGGTGGTTAGGCCGGCGCTTTTAGCCATGCAATGCCTCAAGCCGGAGCCCCCCGCGTCCTTTAAGGCCCGATTGCCCTTCAAGGTCGAGGGGGCTAAGGGGCGCCGCACGCTCTACCCAGCGGTGTTGATACGCAGAGGCGACGAATACGTGGCATATCCCCTAAACGCGGAGTCCGGCGCTGTCTCGGTCTTGGAGAGAGCCGATGGGTACTTCGTGGTGCCCGAGAACGTTGAGTTCTTAGACGAGGGCGAGGCGGTGGACGTATACCTATTCGAGCGCTATACCCCGGCCGAGCTCTACTTCATAGGCAGCCACGATATATTTATAGACAAGCTGATAGCTGGCCTAAACGTCAAGGCGGTCTACGTGGGCTCCATGGGCGGAGTCCTCGCGGTCAAGCGCGGCGAGGCCGACGTGGCCGGGACGCACATGCTAGACCCAGAGACCGGCGAATATAACATCCCCATCATAAGGCGCTTGGGCGTGTCGGGGGCCGTCCTGGTGAGGGGATTCGCGAGGGAGCAGGGCCTAGTAGTGGCCAAGGGGTAATCCGAAGGGGATTAAGGGCTTTGAGGACCTCTTAAGGCCCGACGTGGTGATGGTCAACAGGCCGCAGGGCACAGGCACCCGCGCGCTTCTCGACATAAATCTGGCTAAGGTGGCCGAGGCGAGGGGCCTAGCCCTCAAGGAGCTGGCGCGCCGCATCCGCGGCTACTCCTACGAGGTGCGCACCCACACGGCCGTCGCCGCGGCGGTTGCCCAGGGGAGGGCCGACGTCGGGATGGCCATTAGATACGCCGCTGAGCTATACGGCCTAGACTTCATCCCGGTGGGCTGGGAGATCTACGACTTGCTCGTGAGGCGCGAGGCCCTAGATAGGGCGAGGCCCCTAATAGAGGCCGTTAAATCCGCCGAGGCGCCGCCCGGCTATAGGAAGTTGCCCGAGACCGGCGAGGTGGTGGCCGAGTTCTAGACTTGCTCGGGGCCCTCGTCGGCCTCCATTTTAGAGTACAGGGGCGGGGCCGCCACGCCTAGGGCCAAGCCCACGATCGCCAACAACAAGTCGCGCAACCCCTGGCCGCCCAGTATAAATATAATCGAGATGGTCACGGCGACCGCGCTCAGCGCGTAGACGAGGACCTTCACAACC
>JZWT01000121.1 GCA_000960885.1 Thermoproteus sp. AZ2
ATATAAGAAAAACAAATTTGTCTGTTTCAAATGCTTGCTTGGCCTTAACGTCGTAGAACTTCAATTTCTGTTTCTTAAACATGCCCTTTGAAACACTTAGATATCTACTAAGAACGGTTAAAATAAACCACATTATAACTTGGTCAGTGCCTTCAGAATTCCTCACTCCCAGGGAGTTGGGAAGAGGAGTAGAGAGCTTGGATATTGGCGTAATATACTGCGGCAAGACATATCAGGATTTGACAGGTCTATGCCGCTCCTATACACATGGAGTTTCATATGATGCCTATACCCCCTTGATACAGCTCAGCGGCGCCTCTTACGGGTCTGTAACCTAAAGCCAAAGGGAGACGTGAACAATAGAAGGTTTGACGTAATTTTCCTCCGCGGTATCACGCCACCTCTCTCCTAGTGGCTATACGTGGAGAAGCCCGTTATGCCTTATCACGCCCTCTTGAGTCTTAAGGCGTTTCCAGTGACTGATATGCTACTTAGAGCCATGGCTAGCCCGGCGAGTTCAGGTCGGAGGTGGATTGGGTAGAATAGACCCGCTGCGATTGGGATCAGGATTATGTTGTATATAAAGGCCCAGAGGAGGTTGAACCTGGCGTTAGAGACGACGCGGCGGGAGAGTTGTATAAACTCAACCACCTTTGAGAGGTCGCCCCGGATAATCACTACATCTCCTGACTCCTTGGCGACTTCTGTGCCGCTGCTTACTGCTATACCCACGTCCGCCGTGGCGAGTGCAGGCGCGTCGTTTACCCCATCTCCCACAAATAAAACACCCCCTTCCTCTCTTAGTTTCTTTACAATTTCTGCCTTTTTCTCGGGCTCCACCCTGCCGAAGTATTTAGAAATGCCTAGTTTAGCCGCTACGGCGGCCACAGCCCTCTCATTGTCACCTGACGCGATCACTGGCTCAAGGCCCATAGACCTCAGCTTCTGAATTGCCACAGCCGCGTCTGGTCTCAACTGGTCTCCTACGGCGACAAGCCCCCTCACTCTATCTCCCACGGCGATGTAAATCACAGAGAGTCCCCCCTTCCCTAAGCTCCGCTGCGAGTTTACTCATATCCTCAGGCACCTCTACGCTGAGGGCCTCCATTAACTTCTCATTTCCAACCCCCACCACCTCCCCGTCAAAAGTTGCATAAACCCCCATGCCTGGAAAAGACTCGTAACTATCTGGCTGCCGTAGAGAAAGGCCGAGACCTGTGGCATACTCCACTAGAGCCTTGGCGATGGGGTGTGTCGACTTTGACTCGGCAGAGGCGGCGTAACTCAATGCCTCTACGTCGCCGACGTATTTCACCACCTGGGGGGTCCCGAGAGTCAACGTGCCAGTTTTATCAAAAACTACAAAACGCGCCTTGAGGACCTTTTCAAAAGCCTCAGGTCTCTTCACAAGTAGCCCCTTCTCCGCGGCGCGCCAACCCCACCGCCACGGCAAGTGGCGTGGCCAAGCCAAGGGCACATGGACACGCAACCACGAGCACAGACGCCGTAAAGAGCAAGGCGTGCTCTGGCGCTGCTCCCCGCATGGCCCAGCCCACAAAGGTGGCGACAGCCGCTGCAATAACAATCCAAGCAAACACACCTGCAACGCGGTCAACTAGTCTCTGTATGGGGAGTCTCGCGTTCTGCGCCTGTCTCACTAACTTTATCACTTCAGCTAGATATGTATGGGTGCCAGACCTAGTAGTCCTCACGACGAGGAAGCCCCTTGTTAATAACGTCGCAGCGAGGACTAAATCGCCAGTTTTCTTCTCCACAGGCATCGGCTCGCCGGTAAAAGCCGACTCATCTACGTAGCCGACGCCCTCCTCTACATACCCATCCACCGGTATCCCCTCCCCCTCTCTAACCTCTACCAACTGCCCCGGCTTTACCTGAGACGAATCAACCTCGACAAGGCCAGTCTCAGTCCTCAACCTAGCCCTCAACGGGGTCATCTGGGCAAGTCTTTTCACCGCGTCGCCAGCTCTCAACTTCATTAAACTCTCTATATATCTACCGGCGAGAACAAAGGTAATCACGGCGGCGGATCCCTCGAAGTAGGTGTGGCCGCTTGAAAAGGCGGCGTAGACACTATAGAGGAATGTTGAAAACGTGCCCAGCGCCACCAGCGTGTCCATATTTGCAGTTTTATTCCTAAAAGCCCTGTAGGCGCCGGAGAGAAACCCCCAACCAGAGTAGAACTGCACAACCGCGGCCAAAACCAACTGGACAAGAGGGGGGACTGGGGTAAACATAGACGATAGTAGCACGGCCGTGATAGGCACAGCGAGGGCTAGCCTCCGCGCCAACTCCCTAGCCTCTTTCTCAACGGCCCTCCTATCCACATCTACGTCGACCCCAGACCTAGACACCTCGCCAACCCTAAACCCGGCTTCCTCCAAACTCTTTACAAGATCCCCAGGCCCCACCTCCAGTGGGTTGTACTCCACATACAACACAGCCGTGGCAGAGTTAAAAGAGGCGTTGAACACGCCCCACAGCCGTGCAGCCCGCTCCACAGCAGCCGCGTCCTCTGGACGTGCCCCCAACACCGAAATATACATAGTCTCTCTATACACGTCGTATCCCACCCGTCTTACTGCTCTCAGAAGCTCTCCATAGTCAAGCCCAGGCCCCGCCACAACCCTAGCCTCGTTACTTGCCAAAGACACCTCAACCCACCTAACCCCCCTCACAGACATTAAAGCCCTCTGCACAGTCACTGAACAAGCGACGCAGTGCATCCCCAAAATCTTCAAAACAGACTCCCTCCCCTCAACACTAACTCTTACCTCTGTCATTAATGGGCATCCCCTGAGGGCCATGTTGAAGATAAAACTCAGGCCTCCTTTCAAACTCCTCCTTACACATATGACTACAGAAGTAAAAGACCTTGCCCCTATACAACGTCTTATACTTAGCCGTGGCTGGGTCCACCTCCATCCCACACACCGGATCGATCACCATGACAACCACTCGAAATTGTCTAATACATATTTTTATCTGTTTTTACTTGTTTAAAGAACATTTTCCATAAGCCACTGCGCCGCCACCTCACGCTAGATACAGACTCAACTCGCTCTCTCGACAACACGCCACAACTACGAAACCTACCTAGAGGTCCTCCAATACTTCGCAGAGCGACTTACCTCAAGATATTAACACAGAAAAGACAGAGGAAAGAGACGCCGGAACTGCAACCTGCGTAGTACAACTATCTCCGTCGCGAACTGGCGGCATGCACGGCGCCGAACCTCACAAATAGCACGACTTACATTTCACTACATCTATTTCAGAAGCATTCGCAACCGGCGCGGAGTTGGTGTTTCGATGTGTTAGGACTGGAGGGTTAATACTTCTTCTAACGTGACTAGTTCCCTCTTACTCTCTATGAGCCACACTCCTAGCCTCCTGGCAGCCTCTACTGCTTGGTGGCTCGCCGCGTATGTGTATACGACAGGCACTAGTCGACCCGATATCAACTGGGACCAGCTCCGCCTCAGCTCCTCAGCCCTCTCTACTGCTCTCCTCACGTCGTTGGGCCCAACCCTCACCTTGGCCTCCCCAACTACTGTGATTGCGCCGGCGTTGCAGTAGATGTCTATCTCGTAGGCGCCGCCCACTTGCTCTCTCCGCCGTGCATTTATACCCCCTATGCTCCAGGAGGTAGGAGACCCAATCCCTACCAAACTCCTCAATGCCGAGTGTAATCTGCTCGAACTGCTCCTTGATGTTTGACAAATACGCCGCATTTACGGTAGACGTCAC
Source organism: Thermoproteus sp. AZ2 (assembly GCA_000960885.1). GTDB lineage: Archaea > Thermoproteota > Thermoprotei > Thermoproteales > Thermoproteaceae > Thermoproteus. The sequence goes on from JZWT01000121.1 coordinate 3,769, forward strand.
GCGTAACTACACATCGGAGGAATTCATTGAGGGCTTAACAGAAAGCCTCTGCCTACTCTTTGCTTGGGAACTTTTATATGTATAATATAGGCAACAATATATTTAAATTTTTAAATTGGTTTTTGATATTTTGTGAGCTTTGATGTTGTAGTCGTTGGGTGTGGCGTTGTGGGTCTTTTCGTCTCTTTTGAACTTGCTAGACGTGGATTTTCTGTGGCTGTGGTAGATAGGTATCGAGAGCCGGGGTGGGGCGTGTCGAGACGTCATACAGGAGTTATCCACGTGGTGCAGCTGCCGTTTAGTTCTTATAAGAGCCGTCTCGCTAGG
>JZWT01000122.1 GCA_000960885.1 Thermoproteus sp. AZ2
AAGGAGGTGGAGCACGTGCCCACCCCGGGCTCCAAGGTCTTCCTCCTAAGGGGAGGCCCGCCGGTGGCCGTCCCGCAGGATCGGGCAGGCTTCGTGGGGGCGCATAAGTACTCGGGCTGGGAGATGCCGCTCGACCTAGGCTACATAACCCACCACGTGGGGGTATTCGGCGCAACGGGCATGGGCAAGTCGAGGCTTGTTAGGGCGTTGGTCGAGGAGCTGGCCAAGAGGGGCTTGAGGATCGTGATCTTCGACCACACGGGCGTCGACTACGCGCCGTATTACGACAACGTGGTTAAGTCCTCAGAGATTAAAATCCCGCCGAACGTCTTGGCCTCAGTTATAGCGAAAATGGCGGACCTCCCCTGGCAGTCCTACGGGGAGTACCTCGAGATAGCCACGATGACGTTTGAGGGGCAGTGGAGCAAAGACGCCTTCGTGGCGCACGTCAAGAGGACCATGAAGAGGCTAAACGCCAGGGACACCACGGTGGAGCGGGTGGAGCTGTTCATAAAACACTTCATAGACCCCCAGTTCTTCGCCGATCTAAACTCCCGGGGGAAGACCCCGGCCGACGTCCTCAGCTCTAGGCAGCCCGTCGCGGTCGACTTGAGCTGGGATAGGGAGCTCGCGGTTAAACAAGCCATTGTGGCCTCGGTGATTGAGGAGGCTTGGGCCGAGGTGAGGAGGGCCAAGGAGCCGAGGCCCACCGTGTTTGTGATAGACGAGGCCCAGAACTACGCGCCCAGCGACTGGGCCATATCTAAAGACGCCATAGAGACCACGGCGAGGGAGGGGCGCAAGTGGGGTTTATCCTTGATCTTGGCGAGCCAGAGGATTGCGGGCGATATAGACCCCTCTATCCGCGCCAACCTGGGCACCGTCTTCTTCAGCAGAGTCACCGCGCCGACCGATCTAAGGGAGATCTCGGCGTATTTAGACCTAGCCGACGTAAACGAGGGGGTCTTGGCGCAGCTCCAGCCGAGGGAGTTCTTCGTGGTGGGGCTCATGAACCCCTTGAGGAGGCCTGTCTTGCTAAAAATAAGGGAGGTTAAATAGGCGGGCCGAGCCCCCTTACTTCTCCTTCTTTTTCTCCTCTTGCTTCTTCTTCACCTCGCTAGGAGGCGCGCACATGGCCCCCCTTTATTCAACGCCTTATTAAAATATGTGGAAAATGTTATTTTTGCACACATTTATTAGGCCTCAAAAAATTTAAGCGGGTTTTTCGGGCTGGGCATGTCGTCGGGGTGCTCGAGTGTCTTCCCCGCCTAAGGAAATTCCTATCCGAGGGCAGATACGTAGTGGACGGCGCCTCCGCCGGGTGCTTCTCCCCCCTCCTCCTGCGCAAGGTCGAGCCCGGCGAGGAGGTCTTCCTAGAGGAGCTGAGGCCTAGGCCGAGGCCCGAGAGGGTATTCGAGGGGCCTCTAGACCTCTTACTAGGCGGCCTCCCGACCCCGCTCTTGAAGGTCGGCGAAAGGCCCAGGGAGGCTTGGGCCAAGCTGGAGTGGTATAACCCCTTCAGCCGCAGCATAAAGGACAGGACCACCTACGCTCTGCTTAAGTCTGTGGAAGGCGATAGGCTAGTCGAGGTCTCCAGCGGGAACGTGGCCATAGCCTTAGCCGCCTTGGGGGCCGTGTTGGGCAAGAGGGTTAAGGTGTATCTGCCCAGCGCCGCTAGATATGTGGAGCCCTTCCTAGAGCTCCTAGGCGCCGAGCACGAGGTCTTGGACGTCACCATGACGATAGAGGCGTTGGAGCACATAAGGTCAGACGTGGCCAAGGGCGCGGTTCACACAAACCAGTTCGAGAACGACGCGAACTTCTATATGCACCTCAGAACCGCCGCCGAGCTCGACTGGCAGCTGGGCTCGGTCGGCAGAAGGCCGACGCATATAATCGCTGGCTTAGGCACGTCGGGCCACGCCGCGGCGTTGGGCTTCTACTTCGGCGTTAGGCACGGAGCCAAGCTGATAGCCGTCCAGCCCAAGGACTGGATACCCGGCCTTAGGAGGGTTGAGACCGGCTCGAAGTGGATAAAATACGTCGACGCCGAGATAGTCGACGTGTCCTTCGACGAGGCCCTAGAGGGCGTGAAGGCCTTGGCGAGGAGGTTCGGCGTATTGGCCGGCATAAGCTCCGGCGCTGTTTATTACCAATACCTTAGGCAGAGGGAGGAGGGGATCTATGCCATGGTTTTCCCAGACGACTTGTTCAAATACGCGGAGTTGTTGGCGGCCCTTAAGTAGCTATTTTTGGAGATATAAGACGTAGATATCCCCCTCCTCAGACCCCAAGATCTTCACGTCGTTCAACGCCGCCATCCTCCTCAGCATCAAGTAGCAGGTGTAGTCGTCTGTGACGACCTTGAACTGAGCCCCCTGGGGGGCCTCCGCCAACTTAAGCGCCACCTCCCTCAACGGGTCTGGGCACTGTTTGCCCCTCACATCTACCTCCTCCATGCGCTAGAATACGACTACGTTATTTAGGTCTTTCAAGAAGCTGAACATAGAGGTCACCTCGTCAGCCATCCCCGGCTTCCCGACTCCGAGGGCCTTAACGACTGTCTCGCAGACGTATATCTTCACGTCGCCTATCTCCCTCGCCTCGCCCAATATATTGACCCAGTCTATTTCGGGCGGTAGCTCGCCCTTCTTAGCCTCGGCGAACGCCTTAACCGCGTTGCCCGTGACGAAGACCCTCACCGACCTCCCCAGCGCGACCTCAGTAGCCACGAACGTGGCGAAGGCGTAGAGGCGCAACGGGTCCGCGGACTCGACTATTATACCCACAGGCTCCATAGGGCCTTCTACGCGGAGGGATTTAAGGGCGGCGGAAAATGCACTTTCTACCTAGCCCTAGAGAGCTCGCTGACGGCTACCCAAAACGGGTCCTTCTCAGGGCGCTCTATGGGGTCTACGCCTCCTCCCCTCCGCCTCAGCGCAACGCCCGGCGCCCCGGCCTCGGCCCTCCCTATTACGGCGGCCTCTATGCCCTCGCTCCTCAGAGCCTCGACCACCTCCTGGCCCCTATCCGTCGCGATTATTAGGGTGCCCTCCGATATGGCGCTCCACGGGTCTATGCCGACGGCCTCGGTCAAGGCCTTAACCGCCCTCGGCATAAACAGCTTTTCCTCGTCGACGACTATCCTCACGCCGCTAGCCTCGGCCACCTCGACTAGTGCGCCCCAGACCCCGCCCTCTGTAGCGTCGTGCATTGCGTGGACGCCTACCCTAGACGCTATGAGGCCATCGCGCCAACAGCTCATCTTCCAATATAGGTCGTAGGCCTCTTGGAAGACATCTGGGGGTAGCCTCGCCCTGAAATATTCTGGGAAATAATTCGCGAGGAGGGCCGTCGCCTCTATGGCGGGGCCCTTAGTCATAACTATGTCGTCGCCCGGCCTCGCGCCCCTAGAGGTCACGAGCCTCTCCCTAGGCCCTATCCCGAACATGGTGAATCCGCCCACCATTGGGTAATCCACGCCCTCGTAACGGCCCGTGTGCCCGGCCACCACCGCAACGCCTATCTCCGCCAAGGCCTCGTGGATGCCCGACCAGAGCTCCTCCAGCTCCTCGTCGGTATAGAGGGGGGCAGGTTTAGGTCTATAGCCGCGTACTGGGGAGGTATCCCCGAGGTCATGACGTCGCTGGCCAAGATATGCACGGCGAACCACGCCGCCTTCCTCATGCCGACCTGCGGCGCTATGTAGACGGGGTCCGTCTTCACGACCAGAACCCTCCCGTCGCCTAAGTCCACGACGCCGACGTCGACGCCGTTTTGCGGGGGCACCAACACCTCGGCCCTCCTGGCGCCGAGCCTTGGATATATGGCCTTGTCGAACGTCGCCCTATCTATTTTGCCCAGCTTAGCCATGGCCTATAAACCCGAACTGGCAGAAAAAGCCTTATCAAAAACTTTTATATAGACGCCTAGGGGGAGGGCCATGAAGGGCATAGCCTTGGCGGCGATTATAGCGGCCGTGGCCGCCGTCGCGATAGGACTGGCCTATTACTTCACGGCGTATAGGGGCGCCTCCCCCGGCCCCTCCCAGCCGAGCGTCGCCTACGCCTATATTTCGGCCG
>JZWT01000123.1 GCA_000960885.1 Thermoproteus sp. AZ2
CTGGGCATCCTACCGCTAGACTACGGGCCCGCGGCACTTAGGCAGAGGGCGTTTTTAACGTTTTCGCCTATATGATTTAATATGTGGGCTTTGTTGTGGCGTGCGCGTCTTCGACAACCACTGCCACGCCAATGAGCTCACGGGGCTGGGGGCCGAGGAGGTCGTGAAGCGGTTTAAGCGGGCTGGCGGCGTCGGCGTAGTATTCGTGTCGTTGCTCACGTGGTCTATCGGCGGGACCCCCGGCGATAGGGGCTCCGTCGCCAAGCTCTACGAGCACACGGTCAGAAACGCGCAAGTGGCCAGGTCGCACTCGCTTATCTCCGGCGCAGTGGTCGGCGTGCACCCGGCCGAGTGCATAAGGCTTTTAGAGGCCGGCTGGCGGCCCGCCGAGGTTTTGGAGTTCATGCGGTGGACGGTGGACCTAGCCGCCGAATACGTGAAGGAGGGAAAAGCCGTCGGCTTAGGCGAGTACGGCAGGCCCCACTGGCCCGTGGACCCCGCTTGGAGGTCCCTCTGCGACGAGGTGATCAAATACGCCATATCTAGGGCGCGGGACGTGGGGGCCGTGGTGCACTTGCACTTGGAGAGGAACGGCCTAGCCACCGTGGAGAGCATAGCCGAGCTGGCCAAGGCGGCCGGGGCCAAGGAGTTGCAAGTAGTGATGCACCACATAGAGCCCTCGGCGGCCGTTGCGGCGCGGGAGAGGGGGCTGGCCCCCTCTATACCCATAGGGCGTAGGGGCGAGCTGGAGCAAGCCCTAGCCCTGCCGCCCATATACCTAGTCGAGAGCGACTACATCGACGACAATAAGCGGCCCGGCGCCGTCATTCCGCCCTGGACCCTAGCCGCCAAGCTGAGGAGGGCCGTCGAGGCCGGCGTAATAGGGGAGTCGTACGTGGAGGAGCTCTTTAAAAACGCCGAGGCTGTGTACGCGACGCTATTCCACTAGGTCATATAATAATCCTTATTTTTCGAGAATTGTACACACGCGTGAGCCGGAAGGACAGAATAAATATAGCGGTCGCCGCGGATATAGCTCAACAGCTGTCCGAGACGGCCGACTCCATAGGCATGACCCAATACGCGTTGGCCAACGATATATTGTCGGCCGGCTTGGAGCTGGTCAAGGAGGGCTTCAGCGCGGCTCAGATAAAGGACCTAGTGAGGTTCTGGAGGGTTTGCCTAGACGTGGAGGCCGTGCCCGTCCCCGGCAAGATGTTGGACAAGCTCATATTCAGCCTCTATAAACAACACGGGCGCGAGCTAGAGGAGCTGTGGTGCGAGACGGGGCGGACCCTCGCGGCGTATTTCAAGGCCTTGTTCGCCGGGAGGGGCCTTAAGGACGCGGTGGAGCTCATGGCCTACCTAGGCAAGATGCTGCCGGCGAGGAGGTTTGAGGCTAGGCTGGAGGGCGAAGACGTAATCCTCAGCGTAATCGGCGTGGGGTACACTAAGGAGACGGTCCTAGTGAACGCGGCCGCCGCCAGATGCTTCTTTGAGTCCTTCGGCTATAAAATAACCCAGCTGGAGGCCGAGGCCGGCATCTTATTGCTCAGAGCCTCTCCGGCTAGCGCCTCAGCCCCTCAAGCACCTTCCTAATAGCCTTCGCGGTATCGGCGCCGTCCTCGGGCGTTAAGTTGGGCAGCACTAACAACGAGATAACCCTCTCGGCGGCCCACTCGGCGTTGGGTAGCGGCTTGTATTCGGTCCTGCGCCCGTAGAACGGGCATGACCAGGGGCACCCCTTGCCGTGGCCCTCCATTTTTTGGAACAGGGGAGTTTTATAGAGCGGCGTCGGGTAGGCCACGGACACGTTGCCTACGCCCTCCTTCCTCAAGGCCTCGACCACGAAGTCTCTGGGCTTCGACAACTTCTCCACAGCCAAGAGTATTTGAATTAAGTGCCACGAGTGCTTCACGTAGGGCTTGGGCTTCACTACAGTCGCCAAATCGCCGTCTATGGGCACGAGGCCGTCTAAGACGGCCTTGACGTACTCCTCCCTCCTCCTCTGTAATTCGTCGAAGCGCTTGATCTCGTGGTACAGCAGAACCCCCTGTAGCTCGGTCATGCGGTAGTTATAGCCCAGGAGCTCGTACCAGTACTTGTCGGTCTCGCCGTGGGCCCTAATCAGCTTGGCCCTCTCGGCGACCGCCGCAATATTGGTCGCGACGGCGCCGCCCTCGCCGCCCGTTATATGCTTAGTGGCGTAGAAGCTAAACGCCGAGATATGGCCTATTGAGCCGGCTTTCCTCCCCCTGTACTCAGCCCCCAGCGCCTGGGCCACATCCTCGACTATGTAGACGCCGTAGCGGTCGGCGATCTTCATAAACTCGTCCATCTCAGCCGGATAGCCGGCCAAGTGCACCACGACCACGGCCTTGGTCTTATCGGTTATTTTCTCCTCCACTGAGGCGGGGTCTAGGTTGAGGGTCTCCCTATCTATATCGGCGAATATGGGCACGGCGTTTGCGTGAAGGGCCGCCGTGGCCGACGCGGCGAAGGTGAAAGGCGTGGTGATGACCTCGTCGCCGGGCCCCACCCCCAGCGCCTTGAGCGCTAGGTGGAGCGCCGTGGTTCCGCTGGTGACGGCATAGGCGTATCTCACGCCGAGGAAAGAGGCGAGCTCTTGCTCAAAGGCCTTAACCCACTTACCGTGCGTGGAGACCAGGGCCCCCGACGTCAAGACCTCCTCTATGTCCTTGAGCACCTCGGGCCCGTAGACGACGGGCCTCGCGATTATGGGCTCCTTCCTGACGGGCTCTCCGCCGTAGATCGCCAGCATGGCTCTTAAGAGGGCCAGTATTAAAGCTGTGACGTCGCGCGGCCACGCAGCTCCGCTAAGCGCGCCCCAGCCTAGGGCTGCCGCAGCCGCCGAGCCTTAAAACGCGGCCCGCGCAATAGTAAAAACCGCGCGTTAGCCCTCGGCCGCCTGCTGGAGCTGTTGCCTATACTGCTCAACTATGTCGTAGCCGTATATGGCCTTGAACATCTCTCTGCCCTCAGGCGTCATCTGCGTCGGGTCCCAAGGCCTCTCGAAATCCACGTCCACCTCTACGTCCTTGGCCTCGGGCACGGCCGACTGCACGGCTAAGCCCACCTCGTTGGCCAACGAGGTCGATACGGGGCAGCCCACCGCGGTGAGGGTCATGACGATCTTTAAAGTGCCGTCCTCGTTCAGCGTTATCTCCCTAATGAGGCCTAGGTCGTAGACGTTTATGGGTATCTCCGGGTCGTATATATTTCGTAAAACTTCGACGAGCTTCTTGACCTTATCCGGGGGCAAATTGGTCTTGAACACTACGTCGTTTGTTCCCACGTCGAATAATCGTTTTAACCTTATTAAATTATGGGCCTATGCGCTACGCGGAGTATAGGGGCGTTTTCTACAGGCCCCTCCACCCCAGGCCGACGGTCATAATAGCCTCTTTGTGCCCCGACGGCAAGGTCAACCTAATGCCGGCGTCTTGGAATACGCCTGTATCGGAGGAGCCGCCGACCATAGCGGTTGCCGTCGACCGAAGCGCGTACACCTTCCAGTGCTTAGAGCACTCGGGGGAGGCCACCATAAACGTGGCCGCGGCCGAGATGGCGGATTTGGCCTATAGGCTGGGAAGCGTCAGCGGGAGGGAGGTGGATAAGGCTAAGGAGTTCTCTGTGCCCTTGGTGCCCAGCGAGGAGGTGAAAGCGCCTGGCATAGACGGCTCAATAGCGATCTACGAATGCAAGGTGGAGCAGAAGATCGACGTGGGCGAGACTCGGCTCTATATATTTAGGGTGCTCCGCGTGAGGGTTCTAGAGGGCGCAGTAGATGAGTGGGGGCCCGTGCTGAGCAAGGCCAACCTATTGCTCCACGGGGCCGGCAGGGCGTTCTATAGAGTAGACCCTAAAATTATATGGGCTAAGAAGCGGTGAGACGCGAGCCGCCCGCCTAAGCCCGACTTTTCGCCGGCGCGGGAGCCGCTAGGTCGGCGAGCTCCTCTGGCGTCGGCCTCTCC
>JZWT01000124.1 GCA_000960885.1 Thermoproteus sp. AZ2
CGCCTTAATTACGGCCGCGCTACACGGCGGCGCTGGGCTCGCCATATGGCTCGCTAGGCTTAGGCGCGGGGCAGATTTATTTGCCTGGCCTCTTGCGGCGGCTCTCGCCGTATATTTAGCCCACCTCTTCTATGGATAATCTTTTTATGGTAATCTCATTTAGCTCTCATGGAGCTTAAGATAGGGAGGGCGATAATTAGGGAGGGCTCCAGAACGCTCGACGAGTATAGCGATGTCGACGTGGCCATCGTGGGGGCTGGCCCATCGGGCCTTACAGCGGCTAAATATCTGGCCGAGAAGGGCTTTAAGGTGCTTGTGTTTGAGCGCAGGTTCTCCTTCGGCGGCGGCATCGGGCCCGGCGGAAATATGTTCCCCGCCATAGTGGTCCAGGAGGAGGCCCTGCCCATACTCAGGGATTTCAAGGTCAGATATAAGCCGGCTGGCGACGGGCTGTACACAATCGACCCTGCTGAGCTCATGGCCAAGCTGGCCGTCGGCGCGATCGATGCCGGGGCCAAGATATTAATAGGCGCCCATGTAGACGACGTCATATTTAGAGGGGATCCGCCCAGGGTGGCCGGGCTGTTGTGGATATGGACCCCCATACAGATGTCGGGCATGCACGTAGATCCCCTATATACTCAAGCCAAGGCTGTCGTGGACGCCACCGGCCACGACGCCGAGGTCGTCTCAATAGCGGCTAGGAAAGTGCCGGAGCTCGGCATTCAGCTACAGGGCGAGAAGTCCGCGTGGGCCGAGGTCTCGGAGAAGCTCGTAGTGGAGCACACGGGGAGAGTAGCGCCGGGCCTCTACGTCACGGGCATGGCGGTGGCGGCGGTCTTCGGCTTGCCTAGGATGGGCCCCATATTTGGCGGCATGTTGATGTCGGGAAAAAGGATAGCCGAAATAATAAGCAAGGACCTAGAGGAATATGCCGTTCGAGTTGAAGGTACAAAGGCTCACTGAGCTACGTTGCGTCAACTGCGGCAAGATAATTAGGGAGAACCCCATAGTGGTCTTGTTGCGTGAATAAGCCGTGGGTCTTCTGCTCCAGGGAGTGCTACCGCCAATTCCTCTCTAAGTGGACTAGGAATCAGGACGCGGCCGGGGGCGGGAGGCTGAGGAAGGGATTTATTTAAATAGAGCTCCTTCATCGTGGAAGTATTTTTCTCTGTAGCGGCCTCGCCGGATACGCCTCAGGAGGTTAGGAGACAGGTCTTCGAAAAATATTCCGAGGAATTGGCCAAGCTCGGCGTGTCGTTGGCTGAGAGGTCTGACATAGCGGTTATAGTCGTCGCCACTGGGGGCTCCGAGAACGAGGTGCTCACTTCGGCGCGTAGCTTCAACGTGCTTTTGGCGTGGCCTGAATACAACTCCCTTTCGGCGGCGTTGGAGGCCGCCTCGGCGTTGAGGGAGATCGGGAAGTTCGCAAAAGTAGTTCGCCTATCCCGCTACGGGGAACCCCCTAGGGAGAGCCTCATAAGGGCATTGCGGTTGCTCAATCTAATGAAGGCCGGCGTGCCTAGATTCGGCGTTGTGGGTACGCCGAATCCCTGGCTTGTGGCCAGCAACATCTTCCTGGCTACCGTCGAGAGAGTAGAATTGGAGGAGTCTCTGAGGGCCCTCGACGTCGGCGCCGGCGCCGAGGACGCCAAGTGGCTACTCGCCAGAGCCTCCTCGAGCGAATACTCAGAGGAGCAACTAAGGCCTATGGCGGCTTACGCGAGGGCCTTGGAGTCTTTAGCTAAGGCTAAGAAGTGGGACGGCTTAACGCTCGGTTGTTGGTGCTTCGACAAAGAGGCCATTAGGCGCATGGGCTGGACCCCGTGCATCTCCCTGGCGCTGTTAAACGAGCTTGGGGTCCCCGCCTCTTGCGAAGGCGACCTAAGGGCGTTATATTCTATGTATATCTTGACTAAGCTGTCGGGGAGGGCCGGTTGGATGGGCAACGTGAATATCGCGGAGGGGGACTTGATATTGTTGACCCACGACGGAATTCCGCCCATAATGGCCGAGAGGTACTCGATAACTAAGAGAATGACCGGAGCCCCCGCGGCTATTAAGGCGGAGGTCTCCTCGGGCCGCCCGGCGACGTTGCTAAGGGTATCGGCCGATTTGAAGAAGGCCCTCCTCCTCAGAGCCGTCACAATAGAGCTGGAGCGTATAGATGCGTGCGCCACCCAAATAGGCTTTAAGCTCTTAAGGGGCTCCGCCGACGACGTAATGAGGGCGGCGTTGGGGAACCACTTAGCATTCGTCTTAGACGACGTATATGAAGAGGCTAGGGAGTACCTCGAATATATGGGCGCCGAGGTGATCCCGAGGTGATGACTCCTTCCGCTGCTGAGTGTGAGGAGGCGTAGGGGCTGATGACCCTCCTAGACCTCTTGGTCTGGCTGATCGTATGGGTCTTATCGATGTGGGGCTCCTTAACTTTAGTTAGGGGAAGGGCCGTGGGCTTCGGCAGAGCGTTTTTAGCCGCCGTGTTATCGCCGCTGGCGCTAGTGGCGGGGGCCGTGCTTGCCTTTATAGCTCTGCTTCTGCTATCGATAGTCTTCCCGCCTTTCTTGGTCTTGGCCCCGCTCCTATCTCTCTTAGTCGGCGCGCTCTTCGCATTAGCGCTTATATCCGCGCTGGCCGGAGTAGATATTTTGAGGGCGCTTGTCGCCGTAATACTAGCCTTAATAATCTCGACGCTGGCCACCTACCTCATATGGCATGTCGTAGTGCCGCCCCCTATAACCGAGGTGAGCCGCGCAATACGCCCCTTCTAGGCTCGGCGGCCTTAAGCTATGGTATAGTAGCATCCGCCTAATCTTTGCCCTATCGCTTAGGTGTATATAAATATTTATCAAAGGATCTGTTGACGGCTAAGGTACATAGGGGATCCGGCGCGTCTAAGCGGCCGAGCTCTGCGTAGCGCCTAGCGGGACAACCGCCTTGGCATATATCTACTATTGGGCAATAAGAACAAAGCTTCGGAATAGTCATCGATCTCAGCGGCTTTAGGCCCTCCTCCCACATATCCCTAACTCTCCGCCGCCTCACGTTGCCGGCCCTATAGGCCGTGAGGAGCTCGCAGCCGTAGACGTCGCCGTTGGGGAATACGACTAGCCTATATACGCCTGCCGGACAGCTCCTATATAGGCTATTGGCAATTCTCCTAGCCTCTTCAGCCGCCTTAATTAAATCGGGCAACGCAAAACGGAAGCCGCTGAAAGTGATAGCTACCGAGGATTTTATACTGAGCAATCTCTCCAACACGCCTCTACTCTCCTCTACCCCTGGCGCCAGCTTATTCTTAGCTGCTCTCCCGAAGTTAACCGCTGGGGCGAAGTTCACTGCATCTACGCCTAGCTCCTCGGCCAGCTTAACGTAGCGCTCAAAGTCGTCGTTTAAGTTAAGCTTAGTCACCGTATAGGACAGAGTCACCCTAACGCCGAGGGCCTTAAATACCTTAACGGCGTTTACAGCGTGTTTAAAAGAGCCAGGGCCTCTTATAGGGTCGTTGATATCTGGCGAAGATCCGTCTAGGCTCACTTGGACCTCGTCGATAAGCCCAGCGAGACGCGGCGCCACGCGCTCGGCTAAGATGCCGTTTGTGCTGAGGGCATTATAGGCGCCAAGCCTCTTGGCATATTTAAGTAGGTGGGGGAGGTCCGGCCGAAGCAACGGCTCTCCGCCCAAGAAATAAAATACCTCAAACCCGAGGTCCCAGAGTTGGTCTATTACTGAGAGCCATTCGGCCGTCGACAGCTCGTGGAGCATGGGCCGACCTGCGTCGAAGTAGCAGTGGGCGCAGTTGAGATTACAAGCGCGCGTGAGGTAAAGCGTAGCCTCTAGGGGGACCTCCCCGCTAGGCCTTAAATGGCTTAAAGGAGTTGCCGGGCAGTCGAAAAGGAAGATTCTCCCAGACATTACAT
>JZWT01000125.1 GCA_000960885.1 Thermoproteus sp. AZ2
GCTCTCAGCGGCCATGGGCTTGGTGACTGCGGGCTCTCTGTCCTTCTCCGCGCTGGCTAAGACTATAGTGTATTACTCGGCGGCGTGGATAGCGATATTGGCCGTCTCAATGGTCTTGGTCTCTAGAATCTCGCGCGCGATAAAGGAGGAATACGCGTATGAGTTCTCCCTCCTGGTCATATTCGGCCTAACAGCGTTGATGACGGCCCTCGGGTTCTCGCCCATAATAGCGGCGTTTATAGCCGGCGTGGCCATAGCAGAGGGGCTGAGCATTGAGAGAGTTAGGAGGCTCACAGACGCCTTGCTTAACATACTGGGCCCTATATTCTTCGTCGTCGTCGGCGCCGAGAGCGACCTAGCAGATATGTCGATTAAGGGCCTTCTGCTCGCGTTGGGGTTGACCGGCATAGCTGTGGCTTTGAAGATAGCCGGCGTCTTCCCCTTCGCGTGGGCCTACCTCCGCGACGTGAAGGCGGCCGCGGCGGCGGCCTTGGGCATGGTGCCTAGGGGCGAGACTGGGCTGGCCATAGCCTCTATAGGCCTTAGCTTAGGCGTATTAAACGGGGCCGAGTTCACGGCAATAGTGTTGATGGCCCTATTGACCACGATTATAGGCTCTATAGCGTTCGGCAGAACAGCCGGCTGGCTCGAGGAGCGGGCCCGAGGGCGTACGCGCGCCGCCCCGCGGCGAGGGGCGCAGGCCCCAACGCAATAGCTCCGCGCATCGTATATATAGCGACAATAATGCTTAAATATAGGTCGGCTTTGGGTGACATGCCTTCGGGGACAATAACGTCAAACTCCGCTGTATAAGCTGCGGCTCCGAGTACCGCGCCGACTATAAACTATTTAGATGCCCTAAATGCGGCGGCCTTCTCGACGTAATCGTCGGGGACATATACTGGGCCCCTAAGGGCTCCGGCGTTTGGAGGTACGCCACTATGTTGCCGCTGAAGTCAGGCGCCACCCTCCGCGAGGGCGGCACCCCCCTCGTCGAGTCCCGCCTCAAGCCGAACCTCTGGGTGAAGTTCGAGGGGGCCAACCCCACCGGCAGCTTCAAGGATAGGGGGATGGCGCTGGGGGTCACCGTGGCCAAGGAGGCCGGCGCCAATAAGGTGGTCGTCGCCTCCACGGGCAACACCGCGGCCTCAGCCGCCGCCTATGCGGCTCGGGCCGGCCTAAAGGCGTACGTGGTCTTGCCCAAGGGCAACGTGGCTAGGGGCAAGCTTATGCAAGCCGCGCTCCACGGCGCCGAGATAGTGGTAGTCGACGGGTACTTCGACAAGGCCTTGTCCATGGTGGTGGAGTACGGGACTAAGGCGGCCTATCCCTTAAACAGCTTCAACCCCTGGAGGCTAGAGGGGCAGAAGACCGTAGCGTTCGAGATTTATGAGGAGCTGGGTTGCCCCGACAATGTAGTAGTCCCGGTGGGCAACGCCGGAAATATATATGCTATATGGAAGGGGTTTAAGGAGCTGGGCGCCTTGGGCCTATGCAAGAAGTTGCCGAGGATGATAGGCGTGCAGGCCGCCGGGGCTGCGCCCTTGGCTAAGGCGTGGAGGGAGGGCTTAGATAGGCCCCTCTTCTTAGATGAGCCGAGGACCGTGGCGTCTGCCATAAAGATAGGGAAGCCTATAAACTGGGCAAAGGCTTTTATAGCGGTTAATGAGTCCCACGGGATGTTTATAGAGGTCCCCGACTCGGAAATACTGAGGGCGCAGAGCCTGCTGGCTAGAGCCGACGGCCTCGGCGCAGAGCCGGCCGGCGCGACCTCCGTGGCGGGGGCCTTAGCGCTAGATCTGCCCGGCACCACCGTCGCCGTCGTGACCGGCCACGCGCTTAAGGACCCGGACGTCGTGGAGGTGAAGACGGCTCAGGTCTCCTCAGAGGCGGAGCTCCTCTCCCTTTTGGAGAAATGAGGCCCGGTCATTAAGATAGGGGGGTCCCTCCTCCGATCTGCCCAACACTTCCTCGAGGCGGCTAAATTCGTCTCGACCTTCGAATCCCCCGTGGTCGTCGTCTCGGCCGTCAAGGGCGTCACCGATATGTTGATAGAGCTATATAAGACGAGGAGCGAGGGCTTCTACGAGGCCATTAGGGATATCCACGTGAGGATAGCGAAGGAGCTGGGGGTCTCCGGCATAGAGCCCCTCCTAAAGGAGCTCAAAGAGGCCCTGGACCTCCCCGAGGGGCCGGACGTGCTGGACTACTACATGTCCTTCGGCGAGAGGCTTTCCGCGGCCATACTCAACGGGCTTTTGAGGAGGATGGGGCTGGACTCGAGGCTCTTCGTCGCGCCCCTCATAACCGACGACGATTTCGGCAACGCGCAGCCCCTAGAGGACGACAGCCTGGCGCGCGAGGTGGACGAGCACGAGGGCTACGCCGTGGTCACCGGCTTCATAGGGAGGACTAGGGACGGGAGGTTCACCACCGTGGGGAGGGGCGGGAGCGACTACACGGCCACCTTCTTGGCGAAGCTCCTGGGCTATAGGCGGGTTATCCTAGTGACCGAGTCGCCCGGCATCATGACCGCCAACCCCCAGGAGGTGCTTGAGGCCAAGATATTGCCCATAGTGGCCGTAGAGGAGGCGGTGGAGGCCGCCAAGCTCGGCGCCAAGAACTTCCATCCGAGGACCTTCGAGCCAGTGACCGGCGGCATGACCGTCGAGGTGAGGAACTACTGGAGCAAGGGCACGGTGGTGGGCAACTTCTACGCGCCTCCCCCCTATAAAATAGTCGTGAGGTGCGGCGAGGGCTCCTGCGTGGTGGGCCTCGAGGCCGAGGAGATCGTGAAGCTGGGCGGCGACTACGTGAGCAGATACGCCGCCAAGGTCCCCATGCCGCCGAAGTGGGCCCACGACCTCTTCATAAAGCCCTACTTCGAGAAGATGCTATGGACAAGCTGAGGGCCTACGTCCTAGGCGCCACAGGGCTGGTCGGCCAGCGCTACGTCCAGCTCTTGGCGAGGCATCCATGGTTTGAGCTCTCAGGCGTCGCCGCGTCGGCTAGGAGCGCGGGGAAGAAATACGGCGAAATAAACTGGGTCCTAGAGGAGCCGATGCCTCGGGAGGCCGCCGAGCTGGTCGTGGATAAACTAGACGTGGATAGGGTGCCCAAAGTGGACGTGGTGTTCTCGGCGCTCCCCTCAGAGGTCGCCGCGCAGGTGGAGCCGGAGCTCGCGAAGAGGGGCTACCTAGTCGTCAGCAACTCCTCAAACATGCGCCTAGACCCCGACATCCCCCTTATTATACCTGAGGTCAACCCGGAGGACTTAGGCCTAATAAGGAGGCAGAGGGAGGGGAGGGGGTGGCGCGGCGCCGTCATAAAGAAGCCCAACTGCAGCACCACGATATTGGACCTACCCCTTAAGCCTGTCCTAGACGAGTTCGGCATAGAGCGCGTCTACGTGACGACTATGCAAGCCGTTACGGGCGCCGGCTTCTCCGGCGTCTCCTCCGTCGCGATAATAGATAACTTAATACCGTACATAAAGGGCGAGGAGGAGAAGATAATCAACGAGACCCGCAAAATATTCAGGAAAGACGTCGAGATATACGCCACGACCACCAGGGTGCCCGTCCTAGACGGCCACACCGAGGTCGCCTACGTCGAGACGGCTAGGGACTTCGACCTAGAGGCCGCCCTAGACGCCATGGCTAAATTCAAGGGGCCGCCCCAAGAGTTGAAGCTCCCGACGGCCCCGCCGAGGCCCGTCGTGGTCACGAAGGCCATCGATAGGCCCCAGCCGAGGCTCGACCGCATGGAGGGGCGGGGGATGTCCGTGGTGGTGGGCAGGGCTAGGAAGCTGGGGCCGAAAAAGCTCGCCTTCGTGGTGCTGGGCCACAACACCATTAGGGGCGCCGCCGGCAACGCCATTTTAGCGGCCG
>JZWT01000126.1 GCA_000960885.1 Thermoproteus sp. AZ2
CGAGCGGGCCGGGGCCGATATATCAGGTGGACGTGCTCGCGTCGGCCAATGGCCTGAGCTTGACGGAGGTCATGTACGTCTCGGTCTACATAAATGGAACCTACACAAGCGGGACCCCCATATCCTTCACTATACCGGGGCCCAGGGTATATCAAGGTGTTTATAACGGCACCTCCACAAATCTCTACCCCGCCTATTCCTCGACGCTGGGCTCTATACAACAGCCGAATCTGCTCCTAGTGCCCGCGCAGAAGTGGTCGGCGGGAGCCATGTTCTGGAACTATACCTACTCGGGGACTTCTGCGACCATAATTCTTCTGGGTACCTTTACCACGGGCAGCGCGCCTTATTACGCAGACGGCTATGAGGCGTATTTCTTCATAACGCCCTGGAACGCCCCGAGGAGCTGGAATGTGTCAAGCCAATACAACTACTCAATCCCCTATAATATCTCGACAAGTACGTCGCCTGTACAGGGTGAGATCATATTACCCACTTCGCTGACGGATTACATAATGGTTCAGTGGGACCCCTATTGGCAGTACGGCTATAAGGGAGGGGGCGGTGGGCAATTCAATATATGGGTAGTCCACTTCACGCAAGCCAGCCAGGCGCAGATTAAGTACAGCTCAAATGGTGTCGGCTCCGGCTACTTTATGCCGAGACCATACGACATAATTTGCTTTACTGCTACTTATAATGCGTCGACTAACTCCATAGTGGCCTATGCCGTCGACCTCAACACAGGCGCCGTCGCCTCCGTAAGCCAACCCTTGCCGAGCTTCGCAAGCCCTAAACCGGGGACCTACGTGATAGGCGTCGCCGGCAATACTGGCGGCTCTTACGCTGATTGGCGCGCCCTCTACGTCGCCTATAAATAATGCCGTACATATACGGCGTTTTGCCGCCTAGGCTCTACGTCAAGCCTTTTCCCGGCCTAGAGCCCGTGAGGCCCCACATAACTCTGGCTAAGCTCCGGCGGCCTGCGCGCGTGGAGATCCGCTATAGGCCCTTCACGGCGACGTTGGGCCGCCCTCTGCTCTTGCCGAGCCCCGCGAGGCCTAGGTATATAGCCCTAGAGGCCTCGCCCGCCGGCGAGTTCGAGGCCCTCCGGCGCATGTTAGAGGCCGCGCTCCCCGGCCTAATAGAGGAGAGGCACGGCGAATTTAGGCCGCACCTCACCCTATACGCCGTTAGGATTAAGAGGCCCTCCGAGGAGGAGCTCGAGCCGGCGATTAGGGAGGCCGAGGCCCTCGCCGGCACCTCCTTCGCCGTGAGCGAGATATGCCTCATAGACACGGCCGGCGGGGAGTATAAGGTCCTCGCCAGAATCTCATTATAAATACTGCCCCACTCCGCCGTGGATCCCTATTTGGCTGGCCTAATAGCGGAGCTCTGCGGCACGGAGGCCGCCGCCGGGCGGCTTAGGGAGGCCGGCGTCGAGCCGGCGCAGGGGCTGGTCGAGGAGCTGTGTAGCTTTAGGCCCTCGACGCCCGAGGAGGCCGCGGCCTTCCTCAGAGGGCTCTTCGAATCCTCCGGCGAGCTCTTCGACCCGGACCCCCACGCCGAGGGCAACCTAATCGTTATCTTTAGGGGGGCCAGAGCCGCCGAGGCCCTCGACGCCTTGGGGATAAGCTATTTGGCGACCACCGACGAGTCAGGCGAGCGGCCCTATGTGGTAGTCTACGAGCCCGGCGAGGTGGCCAAGTTTCTTCGCCTGATTAGGCCCGAGGTCCCGGCCCCTCTCAAGAGGAAGGCGTCTGAGTATCTATGATAGCCCTTGTGGTGGACGCCCTAAACTACGTCGGGATAGTAGCCTTCGCGGTCTCGGGGGCCCTCAAGGCCGGCGAGAAGGACATGGACCTCTTAGGATTTATGGTCTTGGGCTTCTCGACGGCGCTCGCGGGCGGCATAATTAGGGATGTGCTGCTGGGCAGGACGCCCCCCGTGAACTTGACGTACCTCCCTTACCCCCTCACGGCCATAGCCGCGTCCCTAGCCACATTCGCCCTCTACGACAAGGTGAACAAGTATAGAGACGTCGTCCTCTACCCGGACGCGCTCGGGCTGGGCGCGTTTTCGGCCATAGGCGCCGACGTGGCCTTTTCGAGGGGGCTGGGCCCCTTCGGCGTCGCCGTGATGGCCGCCGTGACTGCGGCGGGCGGGGGCGTGGTGAGGGACGTATTAGCCGCCGAGGTGCCCCTAATCCTTAGGCGGGAGATATACGCGACCGCCGCGGCCGTGGGGGGCTTTATATACATCGCGCTGTACTACGCCTTCGGCCGAGGAGTGGCCCTCCTGGGCACAACCGCGGCGGTCACGGCGATTAGGCTCGCATCGCTGAGGCTGGGCTGGGAGTTGCCGCATAGGGGCCGCCGCCTCGGCGCCCTAAACGCAGGGCCTTAGCCCCAACAGCCTAGCCAACGCCCTGGGGGCCACCGCGCCGCCCGCGGCGGGGGGCCAGCCGTAGAAATAGCAGCGGGGCTCGCCCCTAGTCCTTATCGAGTAGCCCGCCTCCCAAGCCGCCTGGAGCGGGTGCAGGAGCGCGGGGTCCCTCGCTGCCATATACGGCACCACGCACATGGTGTCTAGGTCGTAGACCTCGGCCGGGCCCTCGTCGACGACTAAATAGGCGTTGGCCTTGGGCGCCTCCGCCACGACCCTCCGCGGAGGGGCGCCGGGCGTGGGCGCTAGGGGGTTTTGGACAAATACGGCGGCCCCCATGTCGCAGGTGGTCATGCCCGTCCCTATCTTCAGCGCCCTCTGTAGGGCCAAGACGTCGGCCCCCTCCATCTCGGGGAACAACTCGACTAGCTTGGCGAGGAGCTCCCGTGTGCTCAATAGGCCGCGGATATATTGCGTTATATACGCGTATGCGGCCTCGGCTATGCGGGGGGTGCCCACACCGGCCCACGCCGTTGCGGCGTCCTCTAGGAGCTCCGGCGCCTCTTTGAGGACTATTAAGGAGACGAAGAGCTTGGGCGTCCTGAGGGCCCTCCTGAGCCCCTCTAAATCAGTTATCGGGCCGCCCTCGGGATGGTCGGCGTACGCTATCACTTAAACAAGCTATTCCTCTTATCCACCAGCTTGTCTAGGTCTAGGACCAGCTGGAGGACTCCGTCGTAGTCCTTGCTCTGCAACGCCGACAATAGCCCGTTTAATTTCTCGAAGATCTCGGCGTCGATTTTCTCAAGGGATTCTAGGCTCGAGGGGGAGCCCTTCGGGGTCTTCACCTTGACCGAGATCATGTTCACGGCCTTTAGGGCGCGGCCCAGCGAGTCCACGGGCTCCTCGGCCATCATCCTGCGCCTAATAGACGCCTCTATGTCCTTCAACGCCTTGTATATCCTCTGCCTTATCTCCGGCTCGTCGTCTAGATCTTCGTAGCCGGGGAATACATAGAAGCGGGCCACTCCCGCCTCTCCGCACCTCTTTAAAATATTTTTTCTGAAAAATATATAAAGATAAAAAGACGACGGGGGATTACCACCTGTGGGGCTCGGCCTCCCCCATAGCAGCTATCCTCAGCCTCTCCACGCCCTTGACTCTATCTATTATCTCCGCCACGGATTTGGGCACCAGCTCCCGCCACCTCTCGTCGCCCTTCAGCATGAGCTCCCGGATATACGTAGACCTATACCTCTCCCTATCCAATACCGGCGTGGGCTCCGCGGCGATTCCGGCGCTCCGCAATAACAACTGCACGAATGCGTTGTTGGTGTAGGCGACGTCTATGGGGGGTACATAGGAGAGCAGGTGGCTCGCCCACGCGGCGTTGTTGGGTATATTCTCCAGGGGGATGAATATGAGCCGCGACAAGTCCAGCCCGGCCTCCCTAGACCCCTCCCTCAGCATCCAGATGCGCTCCCC
>JZWT01000127.1 GCA_000960885.1 Thermoproteus sp. AZ2
CCGGCCGTCGTTAGGCTGAGGTTGGCCAGGCCGATTGGCAACTGAGGGCGGGTGTGAGGTCAATAAAGTAACGGGCCTTGGCCAGCTCTTACGCTGAGGCCGATCCCCGGCCCTATGTGCGGCGTATGCCGGCTAATAATATTTAATTAGTCTAATTATTTTTCATGACCGGCGTAGTGGCTTGGCTCACCGGCCTGCCTGCGTCTGGGAAGTCCACGATAGCTGGCCTAGCCGCCGAGGTGTTGAGACGCCGCGGGTTGAGGGTCGAGGTCCTCGACGGCGATTGGGTCCGCCAGCACATAAATACCGACGTGGGCTTCAATAGAGAGGATAGGGAGCGGCACCTCCTACGCTCGGCTTGGATAGCTCGGCTCCTCGCGAGGAACGGCGTAGTCGTGCTGGCTGCCTTCGTATCCCCGTATAGGGACGTGAGGGCTAAGGTGAGGAGGATTATTGAGGAGGAGGCGAGGTTTCTAGAGGTGTACGTCAAAGTCTCGCTGGAGGAGGCAATTAGGCGGGACCCCAAGGGGCTGTACAAGAGGGCGTTGATGGGCGAGATAAAGGGCTTTACAGGCATAGACGACCCCTACGAGGAGCCGGAGGCGCCCGACCTAGTCCTAGACACCTCTAGCCTCGCGCCCGAGGAGGCTGCCGAGAGGCTTGTCGAGGCCGTATTGGCGGTAAACAATAAAAATGGGCCGCCTCAATCCTTTATGCCATGCGTCGAGATCCCCGACGGCCTCCTAAAACGCCTCGAGAAGGCCGCCAGAGACGCCGGATATGATGACGTCGCCAAATATCTCTCCACGCTCTTGGAGGAGATCTTGGCGGTTAAGTCCGACGAAGATGAAATAACCAAGAGGCTTAGGGATTTAGGATACGTTTAATGTGTGTCAAGGGGGACTGACCGACCCCACCTCACAGAGCCCCGCTCGGGGCCCTCTGCGGTCTAGCAATATGAAGGAGAGGCTTTAAATAATTTGGCGTGCGCTTAACCGCACCGTCGGCCGGAGTAGCTTGCTAAGAGGCGGTGCCGGCTGGATTGAGTCGGTCTCGTCAGCGCTACAAAATATCTATATTATGTCTTAAGTCGTGCATATGGACCTCGACTCAACTATAGAGAAGTTGGCCTCAGATGTGCTCGATAAGGCGGCTAAGGGGAAGAAGCTCGATAGAGAGGAGCTCTTAATCCTCGCCGTATATGAGCTATGGCGACTCGAGAGGGAGATACGCGAGGAGGTAGATAAGGTGGAGAGGGGCATGGAGAAGATGTACCAGCTGACCGACGTCGTGAAGGCTCTGAGGGAGCTCTGCGGCTACGTATACGACGTAGCCCAGAAAAAGGGGGAGCCTGGGAAGGCCTAATGAGGGTTTTGGCCGTTGCCGATATACACGATAGGCTGGACAACGTGAGGAGGGTGGCGGGGGTGGAGAGGGATGTAGCCCTAGTCGCCGGCGATTTTACGTACAGCTGGAGCGCCGAGGCCGCACGGCGAACCTTAGAGATATTGGCCCAGGGATCGCCGGTTTATTACGTCGCGGGGAATATGGATCCGGGAGATGCCTTCGGCGATTTGGGGCTTGCTAACGCCGTGCAGCTACACGGGCGCGTCGTCCAGAAAAACGGCGTCTATTTCGCCGGGTTGGGCTACGTCGGCGAGGGCGAGGCTGAGGCCGTGCTGGGGAGGCTGAGGGGCTTGAGGCCGCTCGTGCTCCTCACCCACTCCCCGCCCTACGGAGTCTTAGACAAGGCGTATTCGGGGGAGAGGCTGGGGAACAAGGCCCTTAGGCGGTTTATAGAGGCCGAAAGGCCCGTCTTAGTGGTCAGCGGGCACGTCCACGAGGCTAGGGGCGTTGAGAAAATCGGCGAGACCCTCGTCGTAAATCCAGGGCCCTTGATGAGGGGCTACTACGCCTTTATTGAGCTGGAGGCCGGGCGCGCCGAGGCCGAGCTCTTGAGGCTCTAGCTCTCGAGGAACTTCCTCAGACGCCACAACGAGGCCAAGAGCAACGCCGCTGCTGCCAGGGCCGGGGCGGCCACCGAGGGGCCGTAGCCCATATAGGCCCAGTAGGCCGAGGAGGCCGTGAGGGTTATGGAGACGGCTAGTAGTAGGCATAGCGCAGCGATCAAGCCTTTGCCCAAGTGTGTTCTAGCCAGAGGGGCTAGGCTAATAATCTCTAGGGCCGCGAGGATGGCCGAGGCTAGGTAGAGGGCTATAGTGGGTATCCAGAGTATCATGGTAATAAGACCCAGTACTTCCTGAGCAACGGCGAGATGGACCAAATAGCGCCGTAGCTATCGCCGATCTTCTCCACGAGGCCGTGCTTGGCCAATACCTCTAAGTGGTACCTCACCGTCTTATAGTCTAGGCCCAACGCCTTGGCTAATTGATTGGCGTTCATGGGCCTATCCCGCAACGCCTTCACTATCTCTAGCCTCGTCTGCCCTCCGCGCGTAGCCGCGAACACGAGCAGGAGGAGCTTCCTCGCCGCGCGCTCGTCCAGCCACAGCCCTCCCCGACCTCTATATAAAAAATTTTTCCGCATTCTTATCCAAAAGGTTGGGAAAAAGGGTATATTTGTTAAACGGAGGTAGCCCCCATGAAAGCCCTGGACATAATAATCGGGCTGATAATAGGCCTAGTGGTAGGAGCGGCGATATATTTCGCCGTCCCTCACACAGTCGTACAGACGGTGACCGTTACGTCCCCTCCGCAGACCGCGACGACTACAGTTACCCAGACGGCGACGGTCACGCAGACTATTACCTCCCCTCCGCAGACAGTCACTCAAACAGTGACGGCCGCTCAGACCAGCGCTTCTGCGGCGCAGATGGCGGCTATGCGCATAATAGCCTCCGCCTCGGCCGAGATAAACGGGCGCAAGGGGGGGCCGGTGGCGTTGTACCCGCTCGTAGTAGTCGTGCCGCCCGGCACCTACGTCGAGACGCCCAACGGCGTCTTAACGACGTATAACCTCACCGTGGTGTTGCTTACGGCGCCTACGGCGACGACACCTAACGGGGAGACCACGGCGTTCGCCTTCGCCTACTTAATAAACGGCGTGAGCTCCCCGCAGCTGACCTTCGTCGACTCGGCCGGGAAACCCAAGCCCGTCATAACGGCGGCTCTAGTCCCGCCCACTTGGACCTCTTGGGCTTACGCCGGCTACAGCATAAACGGGACGGAGCTAGTGGGCGGGCGCTACCTCTTCGAGGACGTCTGGGTTAGGGCAGATCCCTGGCTGGTGAACCTCCAATTCGTTAGGCCTATCGCGTGGGTCTTCGCCCAACGCCAAGAGCCGTGGCCTGAGGGGCAGACGACCGAGGTGGTCGATGCGCCCTACTCCGCCGGCCTAGTGCCTGTCGCCGTGGCCACCGCTACTATAAACGCGAGCAGAGGCGGCGCGGTTGCATTAGGCAATATATTGGCCGTGGTGCAGCCCGGCACATACTTATTCACCGGCTCGGCCCTTCAAACGCTCTACAACTTCTCGCTGGTCTACTACTCGTCGAATATAAGCGGGATCAACGGCATGAAGCCCTTGGCGGCCTATGCCTTCGCCGCGGACGGCGAGGTCACGGCCGGTTACGCCTTCGTTAGCGCCAACGGCACACCCATGCCGGTGATAACCATAGCTTTGTGGCCTCCCGGCACCACCAGCTGGACTTGGCTCGCTCAGAGCAGCGCGAGCGCCTACGAGGATTTGGCTATGGGTAGCTATAAATTCCCGGACGTCTGGGTAGAGGCAGGGCCCTTTATAGTAAACCTACAGTTCTTCAGGCCTGTGCCCTGGGTCTTCTTAGCGGGCGGCGCAAGTAGCAGCCAGGGATCGCCCAGCGGCGGATCGAGCGGAGGCGGAT
>JZWT01000128.1 GCA_000960885.1 Thermoproteus sp. AZ2
GATTGCTAATTTGGCCAGCGCCGTAGAGTAAATGCCTCTTATCCGAACTCTAAACATGTCCCCTATATGAGGCCCGCTCTTTTAAGCACAACAGAGTCCTATTAAAATATCTATTTATATATATTATTTTGAAAAATATATTCATTTATATTCCATTATATAAATGAATATATTACACAATAAAATGTAATAAGATATTTTAAAAAAAGAATAGGGTTTCCGTGTCGATAAAATTAAGTAGAAGGGAGGCGCTTAAGTTAGCGGCTACGTCTGCGCTTGTTCTAGGGATTAGTGGATCCATTATCAAATTGACGCTATCAGAGCAGGCGCCTCAGACGCAGCCGCAGATGCCATATTCAACGACGCCCATATTCTGCAGCGCTTGCGGCTCCCATTGCGGTCTCCTCTTCGTAAAACACGGCGACACTTTCTACATTACGCCGAATTTAAGCCACCCGCAACCAGGCATGTGCGTCCGCCCAGCCTCGGCGCTTCAGATGTGGAACCATCCGCTTAGGTTGAAAAAGCCGCTTAAAAGAGTGGGTAATAGAGGGGAGGGCAAATTCCAAGAGGTGGATTGGGACACCGCGTTGAACGAGGCTGCGGCTAAGTTGAGGGAGATAGCCGAGAAATATGGGCCAGAGGCCATAGCGTTTACTCGCCACGACTACTTATCTTGGCATCTGCCGCTTATCGCCGCACTAATAGGCACGCCCAACGTTATAGGCCAGGAGGGCACTTGCCACGGCGCATCGACAGCGGCCAGAGAGGCCGTACTAGGCGCTGGAGGGCCGCCGAGCGTACAGCCAGACTACACTAATGCCGCCTACGTAATATTGGTCGGCCGTACTCTAGACGCCACAATGATGCACGTGAGGAATTTATCTAGGGCTAGAGACGCCGGGTTAAAAGTCGTCGTAGTAGATCCCCAGCCCCCCACATAGCGTTCTCCTCTGTTGAGTGGATACCTATAATACCGGGAACCGATACGGCGTTTTTGTTGTCTATGATCCATGTAATAATAAGCGAGGGGCTCTACGATACTCAATTCCTCAAGAGGTATACGAATGCGCCTATGTTAATAAAGCCCGACGGGACGCCGTTAACGCAGAAAGACTTAGGCCAAGAGGGTAGCGCCTATTTGGTCTTCGATGCGGCGACGAGCTCCATAAAGCCGCTCGGCGTGGCCGCGGATCCCGTGCTCGATTACGAAGGCGATGTGGAGACGCCATCGGGCGCTATTCACGTCAAGACGGCCTTCAAGCTCTTGGCCGAGAGAGCCTCTAAATATGCGCCGGATAAAGCCGCGCAAATAACCGGAGTTCCTGCGGATACCATAATTAGAGTGGCTAGAGAGTTCGCAACTCGCCGCGGCGTTATTGACGATGGGTGGTACTCGGCTAGAAACGGCACGGACTTTGACATGTATCGGGCCATCTTAATATTAAATGCGCTAGTTGGGAATATAGATAAGAAGGGCGGTCTGTGTTTCCAAGAATCAGCTAATTTCCCCAACTCCTGTACTATAAGTGCCGATAAAGTAGACACCATATTTGGAGTTTCATTACCCCCTATTAAGGCCAAGAGAGTAGATATTCAGAAATACCCCATGGCCGTTAGCTCATTTGACGCGTTGTTAGATACCATATTGACGGGCGAGCCCTATCCGATAAAAGCCCTAATAATTGTGGCAACAGCGCCGTTCCACAGAGATGTCAACACTGAGAAGTTAAAGAAGGCTTTACAAAATCTTGAATTGATAATATCAATAGATATACTTCCACAAGACCATATCGATTGGTCCGACTATGTGTTCCCAGATCTAATGTTCTTAGAGCGCAATGAAATCATATCGGCGCCCTGGCCCCTTGACGCGGCCCTATCCTTCTCAAATAAAGTGTTGGACCCCCCGGCTGGGGTAGATGCCAGACATGCCCTCTGGACGCTATTAGAGCTCGTGAGGAGGGCTTGGCCCGATAAGGTAGCTCAAATAGGCTATACAGAGAAATACGCCGATTATAGTCAATTCGAGCTATTTGAAGAACAATTATTAAATAATATATTAAATCATATAGCAAAAACATGGAATATATCAAAGGAAATGTTGGAAATGGAACTCAGAACTAAGGGATATTACATATTAAAGATGAAAGAATATGAGACAAAGCCGTATAAATCTAAGTTAGCCACGCCGACAGGGCTCGTCGAGATATACTCCCTCACCGCGCTTAAATATGGCCTAGACCCCTTGCCTGACTGGGCGCCGCCACCCTATGGAGTTCCAAGTGCTCCTAATGAATTTTATTTAATAACTGGAAAAGATCAAAATATATCTGGTCACTTTATATTTACTTGGAATTCTAAATATTTAACAGAGAGATGTGTCTGGATGAACCCATTAGATGCAGAGCGTTTAGGAGTAAAGGATGGGGACGTGGTGACGTTAGAGGGTCGAAATGGATTTATTGCGAAGACTTGCATTAAGGTCACTAATAGGATAAGACAGGGAGTTCTATTCGCGTATGGTTTTGCGGGCGGCCATGTATCAAATTTAATAAAAGAACCTTATAATTTCATAAAGGAAGGAGTAAATCCTCAATGGTTCACCACCGGTTATATCGAACCAGTAATTGGGGTTGCTGCTACAAACTCCGTGGTGAGGGTTAGGCTATGACGCGCCTCGCCTTCCTCTGGGACCAATCTAAGTGCGTATCGTGTGGGGCTTGTATAGCCTCTTGTAACGCCGCTAATTATTCCTCCTCAACATTGCCTAATCCCTTGTGGAATTGGATAAGGACAAATATCAAACGTATAGAATTGAATTCGGAAAGGCCAATGATATACCTACTGCAGTGCCAGCACTGCGAAAGACCTCCTTGCGTTACGGTATGTCCAACAGGCGCATCATATAAAGATACCTCAACTGGGTTAGTAAAAATAAACTATGATCTATGCATAGGCTGTAGATACTGCGTAGTCGCTTGTCCCTATCAAGCGCGTTGGTTCGATGGCGTTATATGGGCTCCTAGGAAATGTATGGGCGAGGAGTGCCAAGATAGAATTTCGAGGGGTATGAGACCCGTCTGCGTAGAGGTTTGTCCAGCTAATGCGAGAGATTTCGGCGACTTAGACGACCCTAACTCCTCCATATCTAAACGCCTAGCTGCTTCTAGGTACATTAAGTTGCTTGAGAACATGGGCACCGAGCCGAAGTACTTCGTGGTGGTGGGGCCATGAGGTGGGCCTACGCTATATCGGCGATAGCCTTGTTAGCCGCCGGCCTAGCGCTCATGTGGATAGGCTATTCCACTAGATCCGCCGAGGATATAGCTTGGGGTCTGCTAGTCCCCGGTTATGTCTATTTCGCCTTAATGGCCACAGGGTCCAGCATAGTTAACTCTATATACACCGTGTTTCACTACGAGGGCCCCAATAAGGAGCTTGAAAAAATAATAAAGCTAGGCGTGTGGTTTTCGCTAATAACTATAGTGCCTGCATGGGCTATGATATTAATTGATTTACGCAATCCGTTATCGGCTATAAATATATTTATACATACACAGGGGGGTTTGTCTTTCTTCTTCCAATACCGCTCCGGAATTACTTGGATGGCTACCTTATATATGCTCTTCGCCTTAACTCTAATAATAGAATTGATATACTTCATACGGAGCAGCGTTAGCGAGAAGCTTAAGGCCGCTAAACGGCTAGAGTTAGGCATTGCGTTAGCAGTATTAATAGTCACGGTAATACTCCACAGCAACCTAGGCCAAGTTTTTGGCAATACAGCGGCTATTCCGGGGTGGTACGGACCCCATATGGCCCTCTACTTCATAGCCAGCGCTATAATGATAGGGGCG
>JZWT01000129.1 GCA_000960885.1 Thermoproteus sp. AZ2
GGGGGGAGGCTCTCCAAGGAGATCCTAGACGGCGATAGGCTCAAGGACGAGTACAACGTGTTGGTCAACGGCCGCGCGGTGGATTTCCTCGAGGGGCTTTCCACGAGGCTTAGGGACGGCGACGAGGTGGTGTTCCTGCCCCCCGTAGCCGGCGGCTAATTTGCGTTATATAAAGAGGAGGCTAACGGAGGGCTTATATTGAGGTTTTTAAATAGCTGTATGGAGGACGAGCTCGTCGTGGCCACTTTTGCGTTGCCCGAGCGCCTGGTGAAAGAGATGGATAGGCTCATCATGCGCGGCAAATACAGCGATAGGAGCGAGGTCATCAGGTCGGCCCTAGAGCTCTACTTCAACACGGTGGCTAAGCGGTGGCTAGAGAGCGCGGAGAAGAGGAGGGCTAAGAGGGCCGGGGGGCGCTAGGCCTTGACCTCGTAGCGCCCGTCGGGCCACACAGTCGCCGTGGCGCGGCGCGTGGCCCAGCAAGAGAAGACTATGGCGAGCGCGAAGGTGGCGGGGTGCCTATAGGCGTACTCTATATGTACGTCTAAGGCCGTGACCGAGCCCCCCACGCCGTGTGCGCCGAGGCCCAGCTTATTTATCGCCCTCAAGAGCGCCTCCTCCATCTTGGCCACCTCGGGGTTGGAGTTCCTACTGCCTATTGGCCTAAGCGTCGCCGCCTTTTTAGCCAGCTTGGCCGCGGCGTCGAGCGTCGGGCCTATGCCTATGCCCACGATGACCGGGGGACAAGGCATGGGCCCCGCGTCCACCACAGACTCTAGGACTATCCTCGGGAGCTCCCTCATGGCGACGCCCGGCGGGAGGACCATTGCCTTGCCCGGCAGCTCGCTCCCGCCCCCCTTGGGGACGTAGGTGAATTGGAGGTAGTCGCCGTCGAAGAGCTCCACGTCGAACACCGGCACCCCCACGCCCGTGTTGTCGCCGGGGTTCCTCTCGGCGAAGGGGTCGGTCGTGTTCGGCCTCAGGGGGAGCTCCTTAGTGACCTCCCTAACCGCGCGGGTCAATATGTCGAAGACCTTGCTCCTTATGGGGAACCCGTCGCCCAGCCTCACGAAGAACGTCGGGACCCCCGTGTCCTGGCACACGGCGGCTCTGTTGGCCACGGCCAAGTCTATGTTCTTGAGGACCGCGTCTAGCTGAACCTTGGCCGCCTCGGAGGACTCCTCGGCGCGGGCCCTCCTCAACGCCTCGGCCACGTCGAGGGCCGGCGATATGCTGGCCCTAACAACGGCCTCTTTGGCGGCCTTTAGAACGGCCTCCTCGAGCATATATGTCCACAACCTCCACCAAATAAAGATTTGCCTAGCGGCGAGGCGAAAACGTATATTTAGAGGGCCCATGCACTTTATGATCTATAAATTGAGGGCCCCCCTAAGGGATGAGGACGTGGAGAAGCTGAGGGTCGGCGACACCCTATACATCTCCGGCGTCATGGTCAGCGCCCGCGACGCGGCCCACGCGAGGATGGTCGAACACCTAAGGGAGGGGAAGCCCCTCCCCGTCGATTTAAGGGGCGGCGTGATTTACCACGCAGGCCCGGTCGCCAAGAAGGAGGGCGACGCGTGGCGCATAATAGCCATGGGCCCCACGACCTCGGCCCGCATGGAGGCCTTTGAGGCCGAGGTAATAGAGAGGCTGGGCGTAAAGCTGATAATAGGCAAGGGGGGTATGGGGAAGAAGACGGCCGAGGCCATGCGGAAGTTCAAGGCGGCCTACGCCATATTCACCGGCGGCGCGGGCGTCTTGGCCGCGCAGGCCATCAAGAGGGTGGTCGACGTCCATTGGCTGGACTTAGGCATGGCCGAGGCCATGTGGGTCCTAGAGGTGGAGGACTTCGGCCCCCTCACGGTCATGATAGATCCGACCGGCCGCAACTACTACGACGAGGCTAGGGAGGCCATGAGGGCCAAGATCCCAGAGCTGACCAAGGAGCTAGCCGACCTCTTTAAGTAGGGCCGGCGCGCTGCGCAGGACGCCGCCCTTATTTTCTAGGCTCAGCACGACGTTGCACATGACCGCGTCGCAACGGATAGAGGCCCCCATCTTCCTGGCGAGGGCAAGCGCTTTGTAATTCTCGCGGTATATCTGCGCCGTGACGACGGGGTATCCCATCTTGGGCAAAACCCTCGCGAAGTCCCTAGCTATCCTGCTGCCGTAGCCCCTGCTCTGCAGCTCGTCGGCCACTACTATCGCGGCCTCCACGCCGCCGCGGCACGGCGTTACGTCCACCAGCGCGACGGGCCTCCTCCCCTCATACGCCATAAAGCTCCTCCCCCCGCAGTCCTCCCATATGTATTCATATATACGCCCTACGTCGAAGACGGCCGCCAGAAACCGCATATAGATGCTTTCGGAGCCCACGCGTTTGTAGAACTCCAGCACTAAGTCGTAGCGGCCCGTGACCTCGACGTAGTCGAGCTCCATGTGTATACTCTCTATTTGTATATTTAACCTTTATTTTCTCCAAGTATCTAATGGAAACACATTTAGAGATTCATTTATTCAGATAAAAAGATATAGATGTATGAATATATGGGATTAAAGACGTAGAAATATAATTATATATCTAAATAATCCGGCGGCCGTCTAACTCGCAACGCAATCGAAGGTCCTGCGACAGCCGGCAAGAGGGCCTCAACGGCCTCCCAAACGACTTAACGACGCGGATTTCTCTGGCCCCGCCGCCGACTACGATCCTCAACACGTTGTCCACATAGCCCGCCAGCCCGTGGGACTTATCCATGGTGCCGACGAATGCCACGCCGGCCTCCTTCATCATCTGCAACATGGCGAGGTTCAGCTGGAGGGCCTTCCTCCCATACGCCGTGAACTCCACGTCGAAGCCGTCGGAGATTATGAGGTCGGGCGACCTCTCCCTGAGTAGCTTGTAGAACTCGTAGATCTGCGCCGCATAGGCGGGGGGCGCCACGGCCACCCTCACGACCTCTACCGGCGCATCGCCGATCATTTCCCTTATCTGCCAAGGCTCCCACTCGAAGCTCCTGAAGACTACCCTATAGCCCTTGGCGGCGGCGCGGCGGCTATCCTCAAGGCAACGCGCGTCTTGCCCGAGCCAGGGGGGCCCAGTATTAAGGTGTTACCGACGAGGGGGCCTCCGAGGAGCTCCTCTATTGCCAGCCCCGTCTTGACCTCCACGTGCGGGCGAGACGGCGGCTTGAGCTCGTCGAAGGTTAAAAGCCCGGCGCCGCCGAAGATGCCGAACTGCTTGCAGTAGCCGCCCGGCATCCCTCTGGCCTTCACCACGCAGAGCCTCCTCTCAGGGACGGCGTATTCGGTCAGCTCCAGCTCCATGCGTATCACGTTGTCGGCTATATACTCGACGAAGGAGGGCCCGTCGGCCTCAGCTATTAGCACCACGTCGGAGCCCAGGGGCTTTATAGTCCTATATAGTGTATTGAAGAGATATCGCCTCCCCTCGGGCCCCTCTATCAGCGGTGTGACCGAGTCCACCACTATTAGGCCGGGCCTAAGCTTGAGCGCCAGCTCGTCTAGGTGGGGCCAAAAAGACTCGGGGGCCGTCAAGACGGCCTCCCAGAACTCCGCCTTAGCCAAGTCGTAGCCGAGGCCCTTGGAGGCCTCTAGGAAGAGGTCCTTATCCTCATTGAGGGATATCCACAACACCGCCTCGCCTCTGGCTAGCCTCTCGTGGGCGATCCGCATCGCCAGCGTCGTCTTGCCCGTCCCCGGCCTCCCAACTACGGCTGTGACGCCCCGGAAATCCATATCACTTCTTAGCCCCTATATGTTTTAACAC
>JZWT01000013.1 GCA_000960885.1 Thermoproteus sp. AZ2
GGGTATAAGCGCTGGCTAAACTAGAAAGGCTTGGTGCGGGGGTGGGATTTGAACCCACGCAGGCCTACGCCACAGGGACCTAAACCCTGCCCCTATGGTCGGGGGCTCCGCCTTCGGCTTCCGGCTCTCCCTTTGACCTGGCTCGGGCACCCCCGCCCGGCCTTCAATCAAGACGCGGATTAAATACTTTTACGCCGAGGGGCTAAGAGCTCCGCCAGCCTTTACGCGCAAAGAGCGGATAAATCTGGGAGGCCCCGGCCTCTGCCGCTAAAAATACGCAAAGTAATCGAGCCTATTGAGGAGCCTTATAAAATTATGGAATTATTCCTTAAAGGCGCAGAGCCCCAGAGGCGAGGTAAGTTTTCGGTAAGACTTTGCGAGGGCCCCAAAGGATAGGTGGTCGTATTTGGCATCTGCGGCGCCCGGCTCCGGCTATGCGCCCCTGTAGGCAAAGGCGCCGTAGGGCAGGGCCTGCACCGCGCGGGAGCCGCCGCGGGCGGCTTAGGCCGAGGCCTTTTTAGCCGAGCGCACTAGGCGTGGGTATAGGCAGCGCCTGGGCTCTCGGCGTCCCCGCCCTCGGAGACGCGGAGTAAGATAGCTTTATATACCTTCCACCACTTCACGCCGTGTCCGTTGCCCAGGCGGTGGACGCCACTCCACTTAAAGTTATCAAGAATATAAAGTTCGGCATCCTCAGCCCCGATTTAATTAGGCGATATTCGATCTTGGAAATAACCACGAGCGAGATATACGACGAGGGCGGCCTCCCGATACGCGGCGGCTTGATGGATAGGCGCCTCGGCGTCGCCGAGCCCGGCGGCCGTTGTGAGACGTGCGGCCAGTCCTACGACGTCTGCCCAGGCCACTTCGGCCACATAGAGCTGGCGAAGCCCGTGATACACGTGGAGTTCGCGCGGT
Organism: Thermoproteus sp. AZ2; assembly: GCA_000960885.1. Taxonomy (GTDB): domain Archaea; phylum Thermoproteota; class Thermoprotei; order Thermoproteales; family Thermoproteaceae; genus Thermoproteus. Next base: position 919 of record JZWT01000013.1, read on the forward strand.
TTATATACGACGTCTTGAGGGCCACGTGCCCCAACTGCGGGCGCATAATGCTCAAGGACGAGGAGATCAAGAGGTACAGCGAGAGGTTGCAGAGGCTTAAGGGCAGGTGGAGGCTGTTGGCCACCAATCTGCACGAGAGGATTTTGAGGAAGGCCGCCGAGCGCACCACTTGTCCCCACTGCGGCTATAAGCGCAATAAGGTTAGGTTCGAGCGCCCGTATAACTTCTACGAGGAGACCGAGGCCGGCGCCCTCATCAAGCTGGACCCCGAGGTCATACTGGAGAGGCTGGTCAAGGTGCCCAACAGCGACTTGGAGCTCCTCGGCGTAGACCCGACTGTGGCTAGGCCCGAGTGGGCTATATTAAGGGCTCTGCCCGTGCCGCCTCCCCACGTGCGCCCCTCGATACAGCTGGAGACCGGCATACGCTCGGAGGACGACTTAACCCACAAGCTCGTCGACATAATGCGCATGAACGAGAAGCTGAAGATAGCGATAGAGACGGGAGCCCCCACGAACGTCATCGATAACCTGTGGGACCTCCTCCAGTACCACATAGCCACTTATTTCGACAACGAGCTCCCCGGCATACCCTTGGCGAAACACCGCGGCGGGAGGCCTCTGAAGGGCATAGCCCAGAGGCTTAAGGGCAAGGAGGGCCGCTTCAGGGGATCGCTCTCGGGCAAACGCGTCAACTTCTCGGCGCGCACCGTGATCAGCCCCGACCCCAACTTGAGCATAAACGAGGTGGGGGTCCCCATAGATATAGCCAAGGTCCTCACGGTCCCGGAGAGGGTAACCGAGTGGAACTTAGAGGACTTAAAACAAGCCGTTATACGCGGCCCCGAGGCTTGGCCCGGCGCTAACTACGTCGTGACGCCTGAGGGCAGGCGTATAGATCTGCGGTACGTGAAGGATAGAAGGGCCTTGGCCGATAGGCTGGCCCCTGGCTGGATAGTGGAGAGGCACATACGCGACGGCGATATAGCGCTCTTCAACCGCCAGCCGTCGCTACATCGCGTGTCGATCATGGGCCACATAGTCAAGGTCCTGCCGGGCAGGACCTTCCGCCTACACTTGGCCGTCTGTCCGCCCTATAACGCCGACTTCGACGGCGACGAGATGAACCTCCACATACCGCAGACCGAGGAGGCCAGGGCAGAGACCCGCACCTTGATGTTGGTCCAGGAGCATATAGTCACTCCGCGCTACGGCGGAGCGATTATAGGGGCTAGGCAAGACTTCATAATAGGGGCCTATCTGCTCTCCCGCAAGGATACCTTCTTGGCGAAGAAAGAGGCGGCCTACCTGGCCGGCGCGACTAAGCTAGACGCCGATTTGCCCGAGCCGGCGATTCTACACCCGGTGGAGCTGTGGACCGGCAAGCAGCTCATCAGCATGACTCTCCCCAAGGACTTCAATTGGGTCCAGCCGACGGCTTTTAAGTCCACGTGTAAAGAGCCGTATACTTGCGAAAACGACGAGTGGATAATTGTATTAAACGGCAACCTCTTAACCGGCGTCTTGGACAAGAAGTCCATCGGCGCCGAGCAGGTGGACTCCCTCTGGCACCGCATAGCGAGGGACTACCCGTCGGACGTGAGCAGGCGGTGGCTCGACTCCTCGCTCAGACTCTTCCTCAGATTCCTAGACCTCCGCGGCTTCTCCATAGGCATGGACTCCCTCCACATACCGGATGAGGCTAAGCGCGAGGTCGGCGAAATAATTGAGGACGGCATAAGGAAGGCCCTCGAGCTCATAGATATGTATAGGGAGGGGAGGCTTGAGGCCATACCCGGCTACACGGTTCAGGAGACCCTAGAGAATAGGCTGGCCGAGATACTCTCTAAGGTGAGGAGCGACGCCGAGGGCGTAGTGGATAAGTACATCAATAAGTCCTCCGAGGCGTACCTAATGGCCAAGACAGGCGCCAGGGGCAGCTTGACCAACATAGTGCAGATGGTGGCCACATTGGGCCAACAGACCATAAGGGGCGAGAGGATTAAGAGGGGCTATAGGACGAGGACCCTGCCCCACTTCCCCGTGGGCGACATAGGGCCGTTCTCGGGCGGCTTTGTGTCCTCCTCGTTCACAACCGGCCTATCGCCGGTGGAATACTTCTTCCACGCTGCTGGGGGGAGGGACGGCCTAATAGATACGGCCGTCCGCACAGCCCAATCCGGCTATATGCAACGCCGCATAATCAACGCGTTGCAAGACGCCTACGTAGCCTACGACGGCACAGTCCGCTACGGCTCCGGCCTAATACTCCAGCTGACGTACGGCGACGACGGCGTAGACGTGTCGAGGTCCGACCACGGGAAGCCCTTCAACTTAAGGATAAGCAAATAGATATGTCGGCCGCCAAGCTCCTAGAGGATTTATCGACCGTCTTGCCCAGGGCCGTATACGAGGAGCTGAGGCGCTCGGTCGAGGGCCTCGACGAGGAGGCCGCGCTGAGGACGATCTACCGCGCGCTCAGGCTCTACGTACGCTCCCTGATAGATTCGGGGGAGGCGATCGGCATAGTCACGGCGCAGTCCATAGGCGAGCCGTCCACCCAAATGATCCTCCGCTCCTTCCACTTCGCAGGGCTTAGGGAGTTCTCGATGGCGCGCGGCCTCCCGCGCATGATAGAGATAGTGGACGCCAGGAGGAAGCCGTCTACTCCCCTTATGTTTATCTACTTGAGGCCCCCCTACAATAAATCTAGGGATGCCGCCACCGAGGTCGCGAAGAAGATCCAGCTGGTCACTGTGGAGAACCTATCCAAGCTCATAGACGTCGACTACATATCATACGCCATAACTATAGAAATAGACCCAGAGCAGTTGAAATATAGAGATCTCACCATGAGGGACGTGGAGAAGGCGCTCTCGAAGATGAGGGGCAAAGGCGTATCGATAGAGACAGAGGGCAATTATGTATATGTCAAGTTAGAGGCGCCGGATATGACGAAGCTCAGGAAGCTGAGGGATAAGGTGCTCCAGACCAAGATCGGCGGCATAAAGGGGATTAAGAAGGTCTTGGTAGATCAAGACAGGAATACGGGAGAGTGGTATATAATTGCCGAGGGCACAAACCTAGAGGCCGTCTTAGAGCTGGAGGAGGTGGACGCCTCTAGGACCTACAGCAACGACTTGCACGAGGTGGCTGAGGTCCTCGGCATAGAGGCCGCCAGGACGCTTATAGCGCAGGAAATACGCAGAGTCCTACAAGACCAAGGCCTCGACGTAGATATACGGCATATGTACATGGTGGCGGACGCCATGACTTGGCTCGGGAAGGTGAGGCCCATCGGGCGCCACGGCGTAGTGGGGTCTAAGGAGTCTCCGCTGGCCCGCGCCGCCTTTGAGGTAACCGTCAAGACGTTGGTCGAGGCGGCGGTAAAAGGAGAGGTCGAGGGCTTTAGAGGAGTGTTCGAGAACATAATAGCCGGCAGATACGTGCCCATCGGCACCGGGATAGTCCGCCTCTTAATGCAGTTTTAACGTCGCCGCATAAACTTATAAAGTCTAATGCTTCTGGGGCCTCGTGGGCGAATCAATAGATATATCTAGAGAATTACAAGTGGCGATTTCCACCGGCAAGGTCTTGATAGGCCATAAGAGCACGCGAAAGGCCTTATTGGCCGGGCAGGCCAAAATGGTTATATTGGCCGCCAACGCGCCGGTCGATATAAGGAGCGACTTGGAGTACTACGCCAAGTTGTCGGGCACGCCCATTTTCGTGTTCCCCGGCTCCAGCCTCGAGCTGGGCACAGCCGCTAAAAAGCCCTTTAAGATCTCCGCCATGGCCATAATAGACCCGGGCCAAAGCGAAATACTCAGGTTGGCTGGACATGCCTGACATTAGGCTCACAGACGAAGAGATACGCTACGCCACGCTTTTCGAGTCCATGACGGGCGTGACGCCAATAGATGTGGTGATAGACCACGAGTACAACAGGATTATATTCCTAGTCGAGAGGAACCAAGCCGCTTTGGCGGTGGGCAAAGGAGGCAATAACGTAAAGATGTTGAAGCAGATAATAGGCAAAGACGTCGAGGTCGTGGAGTACGCGGAGACGCCGGAGGAGTTGATAAAGAACTCGCTCTACCCTGCGAGGGTCATAGCGGTGAAGGTCACCAAGTCTCCCACGGGCAACCTAGTCGCCATAACCACGGTGGTCCCGGAAGATCGGGGTTTGGCGATAGGCAAAAACGGCAGAAATATTGCCAAGGCTAAGCTTTTGGCGAAGAGGTATTACGACGTAGATAAGGTAGTTTTAGCTTAGGCCAAAGCTTAAATATAGACACTTAGCGGGAGGCGTGCCTGGCAAGAAGTCGCCAGCGGGGATGTTCGCCGCTAGGAAGCTCGTCGAGAAGAGGAAGAGGTTTAGGTGGAACGACATAACCTATAAGCGAAAGATCTTGAAGATAGCCGAGAGGTACGACCCCTTGGAGGGCGCGCCTATGGCGAGGGGCATAGTCCTCGAGAAAGTCGGCGTAGAGGCCAGGAAGCCGAACGCCGCAGTGCGCAAATGCGTCAGGGTCCAGCTCGTTAAAAACGGCAAAGTGGTGACGGCCTTCGTGCCCTACGACGGCGGCCTCAACTTAATAAACGAGCACGACGAGGTGATCATCGAGAGAATAGGCGGCCCCGAGGGCAGATCCCTCGGCGATATCCCCGGCATAAGGTTTAAGGTCACTAAGGTCAACGGGGTCTCCATATTGGCCATACTCCGCGGCAAGAAGCAGAAGCCGACCCGCTGATGCCCTCTGCGAAGGTTATTCAACGCGACCGCCTCTATTTAAAAGCAGTAGTAGAGGGCGTACCCCCGTCTATAGTCAACTCCATTAGGCGAGTCGTAATATCGGAGGTCCCGGTCTTCGCCATAGATAACGTGGTGATAATACAGAACACCTCTGTGATGTACGACGAGATGTTGGCCCATAGGCTCGGGCTAGTGCCTCTGACCACGCCCCTCGGCCAATTCCCGAAAATTGAGGAGTGCGAGAGCGGGCTTGTGGACCCCTCCGAGTGTTCCGTGAGGCTTACCCTCCAGGTGGCGGCCGACGACGATATGGTCGTCTACGCAAGGGATTTGGTGTCCGATCACCCGGACGTGAAGCCCGTCTATCCAGACATGCCGTTGGTCAAGCTCGCGAAGGGCGAATCCATAGCGCTTGAGGCGTACGCGCGGCTCGGCAGAGCCAAGGAGCACGCCAAGTGGCAGGCCGGGCTCTCCGCATATTATTACTATCCCAAATTAATCGTTAAGCGCGACGATTCCGAATGCCTCAAGATATGTAAGTCGGTGTGCGGCGAGGCGTTCGGGGAGAGCTTAAAGGAGTTCGACCCCGAGAAGTGCACCTTTAACAAGCTGAAGACCTGCGAGGCGTCTTGCAACGGGTCTATCGAGGTCGATTGGGAGAGGCATAAATACGTCGTGTGGTTTGAATCGTTCGGGAATATGTCGGTGGACGAGATGGTCGCCGAGGCCTTTAGAATACTCAAGCTGAAGTTCTCCGCCTTCTTAGAGGCCCTCGAGAGGGCCACGGCGGCTCAGCCCGCCGGCGGGCAGGAGGCGGCCAGCGGCTGACTCAAAGCTTAAATATTACACCTAAAGTGGCGTCGTGCCTCCTAATCCCACAGGCCCGACGAATATAAGGCTTAGGATGCTGGCGAGGTTTCTTAGGAAAGCGGCTAAGACGTACGACGCGCCTATCTGGTCCTACGTCGCCGAGCTGTTGGAGAGGCCCGCAAGGAGCAGGGTGGAGGTGAACTTATCTAAGCTGAACAGGCTCGCCGCCGACGGCGACGTCGTATTAGTGCCGGGCAAATTGCTTGGCGCCGGGAGGCTCGATAAGAAGGTCGTCGTGGCCGCTGCGTACGCCTCAAGAGCCGCCGTAGAGGCCGTCTTGAGGGCTGGCGGCGAGGTCGTAGCAATACCTGAGCTGGTCAAGAGGAACCCCAAGGGCGGCAACGTCAAGGTGGTGATATGAGCAAGCCGCTACCTCCCTTCAACGAGATTGATAAGGGCGTGGTGGTCATAGACGCCACCAACCACGTAGCCGGCAGGCTGGCCTCGGCGGTAGCCCGCTTGTTGAGGGCTCGAGGCGATATAAGGGTCTATATAATTAATGCGGAGAAGGCCGTCATAACCGGCGATAGGAAGATGGTGTTAGGGTGGTACGCGCGGAAGGTCTCTGAGTGGAGGACCCACTACAACCCGGAGAAGGTGGGGCCCAAGGTGCCTAGGCGGCCCGACAGAATCCTCAAGAGAATTATACGCGGCATGCTGGACTATAAGGAGGGCGAGGGCCGGAGCGCGCTCAAGAGGCTTAGGGTGTATATGTCTACGCCCGCGGTCGCGTTGCCCAAGGAGCGCTACTATGTGCCCGAGGCCTTATTGAGGCCGAAGCCCATGTACAAATACGTCGCTCTCGAGGAGCTCTGGAGACATATAGATCCAGCGGCCTGGCGCAAGTGGAGCGAGGCCCAACAGCTGTTGCAAAAGATAAATAGGCCTCAGAAGTAGGGGCCGTGTCGTCCGCCGAGGGTCAAAAGGTCGAGGCGCTCGGCGCGTATATCGCCCAAGAGACGCCGAGGGTAATAATAGCTGTGGGCAAGAAGAAGACGGCCGTAGCGCGCGCAGTTGTAAAGCCCGGCATAGGCAGAGTTAGGATAAACGGGTATCCGCTGGAGCTTTGGCCCGTAGAGATGGCCAGGCTTAAGATGAGCGAGCCGCTTGTTTTAGCCGGCGAGCTGGCGAAGAAGGTAGACATAGAAGTCGACGTTAGGGGCGGGGGCTATATGGGGCAGGCCATAGCGGTTAGGATGGCCATAGCGCGGGGCTTAGTCAAATTCTTCGAGAATACGCAACTTAAGGAGATATACCTCACCTACGACCCCTATATGATAAAGGGAGACCCCAGAAGGACCGAGCCCAAGAAGCCGGGTATAAAGCACGCGCGCTCTAAGAGGCAGAAGGCATATAGATAAAATATGATGGCGCCGCTGCGCTGCTTCACTTGCGGAAGGCCGTTGGGCCATCTGTGGGAGCCCTTTAAGAGCAGAGTCCTCGCCGGGGAGAGCCCCGAGAAGGTCCTAGACGACTTGGGGGTGACGCGGTATTGTTGCCGAAGGACCTTGCTAGCCCACGTAGACTGGATAGACGACGTTCTGAAGTTCGAGAGGCGCTGAGGGCACGGGGTAAATTTTATTAAGATATAGTTAGGGGGGCTCTCATGTCCGACAGGGCCCAGCAGTTAAGGCTACCCTCGCCGTTGAAAACGCTGTCGAAGATGGTGAACAAGGTGGTGGTGGCGCGGCTCAAAGGCGATGTGGTAGTCAGAGGGGTTCTGAGCATATACGACTCTTGTATGAATTTAGTATTGGATGAAGCTGAAGAGCTCGATAAATCCGGTAATACAAAAATGAAATATGGACGAATATTAATTAGGGGAAGCCAAATAATATATATATCTAGCGAGGAGGCGGCGGCATGATCTCGATTATTAAGGCCAATAGAGCGCCGATGAGCGATCTGCCTGTCGAAATAGTTGAGAGGAAGGGCCAAGGACACCCCGACTACATAGCCGACGGCATTTCCGAATATGTCAGCGTCTACCTATCTAAGTACTACTTGAATAAATTCGGCGTAATTCTGCACCACAACGTCGATAAGACCCTTGTCGTCGGCGGGCAGGCCAGGCCTTTCTTCGGCGGCGGCGAAGTTATCCAGCCCATCTATATCCTCGTCTCGGGCAGAGCCACGGTCGAGGTGAGGCGGGGGAGCTCGGTCGAGAAGATACCTATAGGCCCGATAGTGCTGGAGGCGGCGAGGAGGTGGATTAAGGAGCACTTCCGGTATCTGGACCCAGACCGCCACGTAATAATCGACTACAAGATAGGGCAGGGCTCAGCCGATTTAACGGGCGTCTACGACCTCGGCGCTAGGTCCATACCTCTGGCCAACGACACCTCGATAGGCGTGGGCTATGCGCCGTTGACCCCGCTTGAGAACCTAGTGTATAAGATAGAGAGGAATTTAAACTCGCCTGAGTCCAAGGCCAGGCTCCCCGAGGTGGGCGAGGACATAAAGGTCATGGGCGTGAGGGTGGGCAAAGACATAAGGATCACCATAGCCGCCGCCATGATAAGCTCGCTTGTTAAGGACAAAGACCACTACATGTCTGTTAAGGAGGAGGTCAAGAGATACGTCGAGGACTTAGCGGCCAAGATAGCGCCCGGCTACAACGTAGCGGTGGACGTCAACACGGCCGACAAGCCTGAGTACGACATATACTACCTCACCGTCACCGGCACGAGCGCTGAGCACGGCGACGACGGGATGACGGGTAGGGGCAATAGGGCCAACGGCCTCATTACGCCGATGCGCGTGATGTCTATGGAGGCGGCGGCGGGCAAAAACCCCGTCTCGCACGTGGGCAAGATATACAACGTCATGGCGCAGAGGATTGCGGATAGGATATACGCCGAGGTTAAGGGAGTGCGCGAGGTCTCCGTCGAGGCCGTCAGCCAAATAGGGAGGCCCATTACGGAGCCCAAGATAGTCAACGTCGAGCTTACAACCGAGAGCGGGGAGATCACCGGCGAGGTCAAAAACGAGGCCGAGGCTATCGCCAAGGAGGAGCTGAGCAAAGTCGTGCAGATAACTCAGCTGATCCTGGAGGGCAAGGTGTCGCTGTTCTAATAAGCCCTACGCCTATATTCCTCTATCAGCCTCTTTAGATCCACCTCCTTCTTGGCCAGCCCCTCCCGCACCTTATTCAATACCTCTATCCTCTTCTGCTCATCTATCACGTAGTACCCCTTTATCTTCTTGACGACAACTAGGTTGAGGGGGACCCCTAAGACGTTGCTCCTTATGAGTTCCTCTATGGACGAATAATCTCTACACACGCCGCCAGGGCTAAGCCGACATTCCACGACCTCGTCCTCCTTATACAGCTTATACCTGCCGGCGAGGACTCCCTGTATTAAGTCCAGCACCTCCTCGGCCAACGACTCCTTTGAGGAGGCGCACTCCTGTAGGGACTTGGTCAGCGACTCTATCCTTTGTTGCATTTCTCTGTACTTGAGGTCCCTCCACGTCGAGTCCTCCAGCGCCCTCCTCAGGGCGGCGACCTCTCTCCGCAGCTCCTCGACCTCTTTAGACAGCTGCGAGTTCTCGTACTCCAGCGCTTTGACCCTGCCTCTGAGCTCCTCATCTACGTCTTTACAGGGCCTCTCGATGGGCACGTAGACGACCCTGGTGGAGCCGCCTGCGGCCTCCTCCTTCAACACCTCGGCCACGGCCTGCGCTATTGATTTGCCCTTGGCGATCAACATCTTGGCCCTGCTCAGCTGTTTTATGCTGAGTATAGACCCGAAGTCCTTCTCCAGCTTATCGAACTTGACCTTGAATTCCGAAAACGCCTTGTACGCGGCCGCCAGGGCGTCCCTCTCGTGCGTGGTCGGCGCGCTGTAGCCCAGCCTCTCCGCTATAGCCGCCTTCTCCTCCATCAACAGATCCCTATCTGGGTGGTAGAGAACGGCGCCGCACATGGCGGCGAGCTTTTTGGCGTAATCTGGGGGGCTGGCCACGTCGGTCGCAACCACCACGGGGACGCCCCATTGGTATATCCTGCGCAGGGCGTCGCCCCTAGACAAATTACGCCTCGCCTCCGTGTGGAGGACGCGGCCGTTTAAGTCCATGAGGGCTATGCCGGTGACTATGCCGGGGTCTACTCCGACGATTAAATAGGCCTCGCCCCTCTGGGCCTCGGCCTCGCGGCTTTTGACGGGCTCTGAGAATATATCTATCACCACGTCGGAGCTGCGGAGCGGCTTGACGTAGCGCCTCACTAAATCCCTACGCGCATATACTATGAAGCGCGCGGACGTTATATCGCCCGCCTCTTCTCTGAAGAACAAGTCGTAGTCTAGGCCCACCTCGTTGAGGCGGCGCGATATCTCCTCGGCCAAATCCCTAATCCTATGCCTTATATTCCTCATATAGCGGTTTCTGCTCATCCCGCCGGGCGCCGTCGAGGACCTGCGCTTGATTAAGACTACGGTCTCCTCCTCGTAGAGCTTCACCTTCGTCCCTACGCCCTTTTCCGCCAACAGGGCCAGATACATAGAGGTCTCTAGGGGGGTTAAATGGCCTTTAGAGACGCCGAAGTTCCTCCTCACGAGCTCCTCAACGCTTAAGGACTCCTCGCCGACTTTAGTGGCTTGGACTACGTCTATATTAAACGGCGCCCTTCCTATAGCCTTTACTATTAATTTTCCATTTTCAAATAATTCAGATATACTATCGATTACTAATATATTTGGTTTATACTTCTTAATTATTTTTATTATTCCAACTACATCTTTTACGCCTTGCTCTACCACTACGCCGTTGTCGACTACGGTATAGGCGAAGGCCCCTCTGCCGCTGATGTCGAGGCCCAAAATAGCCACGAAATTACCTCTCCAATATATTTAGTGCGTCTGTGAATAATTTACTCATATGCTCCGGCGACACTTTTTCTTTATATTCATTCATTATTTTATTTATTTTTTCTATATTTATTTCAATGTTATATTTTTTAAAATAATTATTTAATTCAATTAAATCCCTACTTAATATTTCCGACGCATTTGGGTGGTGTATCGGGACCCACTGGGGCCAATCTATCACGTAGGCCTCGTCCCCGGCCACCAAGACGTTGTACTGAGTCAAGTCGCCGTGTATAATGCCTCTGCTGAGGGCCGCCTCTACGGTGGCCTCCACGTCCTCCAGCACCGCCCTTGGATCGGCCGGATCGACCCTATACAGCTCCAGCCCATCTACATACCTCATGGCCACTACGTGCCTATTGGCGGCTATAGGCTCGGGGACTTTTCCGCCCGCGTCGAAGACCTCGACAAGCGCTATATACTCCATCTGGGCGGAGAGGCGGGCCTCGTAGAGCTTAGTCAAATGGCGCCTCTTCTTCAGAAAGGCCCTAAACCTCCGCACGTGTATAAACGACGAAGTCCCCGTCCTGTGGAACTTCAAGACCACCTTCAAGCCGCCGGGGGCCTCGCCGACGTATACCTCGGCCTCCTTCCCCGCGCCTATAGGCGTCGGCGAGATGGACACAACCTTGTTCATCTTCCTGAGCGTATGTAGCGCCAATATGTCGTAGGAGCGGAAGGTGAGCCTATAGCCCTCATACGGCCCCCTCATTCTTTGAATTAATTTTAGCTTATTTAATTTAGATAAAGATTTAGAAATTATTTCCTCATCATATTTAGACCAATTAACTATTAATTTATATGGAATATATATGTATTTACTATGAGCTATTTCCATTACCCTAAGGATTCTTAAATCCACTTTATCCAAGGCGTTGTAGGCGTCCACCAGCGATTTGATAGACACTCATCAGCCTCGGCGCACGGCTCTTAATATTTTTCGCGCTTATCCATAAAAATAGGCGTCGCGGAGGCGGCCATGGGCCGCACCATAATTACCCTCATATCTAAGGAGCAGGCCGAGGTCGGCCACAGGTTTAAGGTGCTGGCCGTGCCGGACGACTGCTTGAGCTGTAGGCTGTACTCGGTCTGTATGGGCAGGCTGAGGCCCGGCAGGCTATATAGGGTGGTAGAGGTCCGCTCGTCCTTGGGGCAACGGTGCAAAATCACGGGGGGCGAAATGGCGCCTGTAGTCGTGGAGGAGCTGCCGCTCCAAGTGCCGATACCTAAGAAGAAGGCCCTCGAGGGCGTAGTGATAACATACGAGGGGGAGTGTAAGGGCTGTGAGAAATGCCCCGAGGACTCGGCGCTGTCGCCGGGCGAGAAGATAAGGGTCGAAAAATTGTTGGGCAAGGTCCTGTGTAGGGGCCAGGAGTTCGTCTTAGCCGAGGTTACGCCCCTATGAGCCTCTCGACTTTTCTAAACAGCGAGGCGTAGCTCTTGTACAGCCCCTTCTCCTTAGCGGTCTTCTTAAGCTCCTTTATTGACTTCTTGGCCTCCTCCGCCTTGCCCTGCCTCGCCAGCTCTTCGGCTTGCCTAATCCCGACCACTATTTGTTTGGCGGTCTCTACGAGCTCCTCGGCCATGTGGCGGTGATTTTAACCGCTTTTATTTTTTTATATGGGCCAGAGCCCTTTGTGGAACGCGCGGATATATACGTCCGCAATTTAGAGGAGGCCTTCAACAGCCTAAGGCATCTGGACAGCGACGAGAGGGTGAGGGAGGTGGTGGAGCTGGCGAGGGCCTACTTGAGGGACTCCAAGTATTATTTGTCGAGGGGCGACGTCTTGACCTCCGTGGCGACCTCCGCGTACGCGGAGGGCCTGCTCGACGCCCTCAGGCTCCTGGGGTATATAGATTTCCAATGGCATAGGCCCAGCGAGGTAGAGAAGAACTACAAAAAGGTCCTAATAGCGGGCACCTTCGAGATCTTACACCCTGGCCACGTCTACTACATGGAGCAGGCTTGGCGCCTAGGCCGCGTGACGGCGGTGATCTCCCGCGACGTCAACGCGGCGAGGATTAAGGGGCGCAATGTAATAATACCGGCCGAGAATAGGGCGAGGGTCGTGTCCAGCATATACTACGTGCATAAGGCCAGGCTGGGCTACGAGGACGACATGTTGAGGGTAGTCGAGGAGGAGAGGCCAGACGTAATACTGCTGGGGTCCAACCAGCCCTTCAAGGAGGCCGAGCTCCAGGAGAAGCTGCGGCGTAGGGGGCTGGAGACGCAAGTGCTCAGAGCCTCGCCGTACGACTGCGAGCTCTGCTCCACCAGCAAAATAATTGGAAGGATATTAAATGAGCTCTGTCCCAGAGAGCTTTAGGCTAGAGGAGGCCCGCGCAGTTCAGCGGAGGCTGGCCCAAAGAGTCGTGGAGAGGCCTCTGGGCGAAGTCGACGTGGTCGCGGCCGTCGACGTGGCGTACGAGGGCGATCTGGCCTTCTCAGCCGCGGTGGCTTACTCGATGAGGGAGGGCCGCGTCTTGGCGGCTGCGCGCTCGATAAACAAGGCGTTATTCCCCTACGTGCCCACTCTGCTCTCCTTCAGAGAGCTCATGCCCATGGTGCGCGCCCTGCTCAAGCTCCCTGCCAAATACGACGTAGTTATGGTCGACGGCCAGGGGAAGGCCCACCCGTATAGGTTGGGCATAGCCTCCCATCTGGGCGTTGTGCTCGACGTGGCCTCTATAGGCGTCGCCAAGTCCAAGCTCTACGGGGAGGTGGTCGGGGACAAGCTGATAGATCCTAAAGACGGCGAGGTCATAGGCGCCGTGGTGCGGTGCAAGAAGCCGTTGTACGTCTCCGTCGGCCACAAAGCGACCTTAGAGGACGCGGCGTCACTCGTAAAATCCCTCTGCACCGACAGCGCCATGCCTCTGCCCATATTATTGGCCCACAACGAGGCCAATAGGGCTAAGCGGATAAAGCCGAAGGCCTTCGACAAATGGGGTGAGGCGTATGAATAAAGTGCTCGAGGCCCTCTCCAAGAAGGCCGTCGTCGGCCATAGGGGCTTCCCCCTTAGAGCGCCGGAGAACACAATAGCGTCGTTTAAGGCAGCGATCGAGGCGGGGGTAGACTTAGTGGAGATGGATATCCAGCGATCCCTAGACGGCGTGGTGTTTTTGCTACACGACGACGATTTGGCCAGGCTGGCGGGCGTGGGGCTTAGGGTTAGGGAGGCTAAGTGGGCGGAGATAGCCAAGCACAAGGCGAGGGGGGAGCCCATACCCACTCTCGAGGACGCGCTAGGCTTTATAGACGGCAGAGTCGGCGCCTTGATAGAGGTCAAGCACCCGGAGGACTCGGCGGCTGTGCGGGAGGCGATAGCTAGGGCGGGCGCAGCCGGCTGGGTCGCCGTAATAAGCTTCTACGCGGAGGCCTTGAGGCCGTTGAAGGGCTTGGTCCCCTTAGGCTTAATCTACGCGAGACCCCCCGGCGCAATCGCGGAGGCCAAGAGGGAGGGCTTCGACATAGTGTTGCCCCAATATAGGCTGGCGACGGAGCGCTCGAACTCCTTCGCCCATAGGCTGGGCCTTAAGGTTATTGCTTGGACTATAAACGACGAGGCCGCCATGGAGGAGGCGTGGCGGCGCGGGGCAGACGCGGTCGCTAGCGATAACGCCGAGCTGGCTGTGAGGGTTAAGAGGAGGCTCTACGGCTGAATTAAGTCCCTGAGGTCTCTATACATCAACGCGATCACCACGTCGCCCTTCTTAGCGCCGCCAGGCGGGATCAACACTATGCCCGAGGCCTCCGGGTCCGTGAAGGAGTGGTGCTTGGTCTTCAACGGAGTCGCCAAGAGCTCGCCGTCTTTATACTCGAGCTTCGCCCTCAAGAACTGGGCCATATCGCTCCTCACGTCGGCCGTGAGGACGGCGTAGGTCCAAGCGCTTGGGCTCCCCGCGGCCACGTTCGCCATCCTCCTCGCCACCGGCTCAACGATTCTTATAACGCCGTGGAGGGCGCTTATCGGGTACCCGGATAGGCCGAATATGGGCTTCCCCTCAACCACGGCCACCGAGGTGGGCCTCCCAGGCTTCATCCTAAAGCCCCTGAGGCCGGGCAAGCCGAGCTTGTAGAAGTGGTCTATCTCGCTGGGTCCTGCGCCGCCCGTGACTATGACCATGTCCACGTTGGGCAGATGGGCCTCAATAACCCTCTTGAGCTCCTCCGTGTCGTCGCCCATAACCTCCCTATGGGCCAGCTCGACGTACGGCATAAAGCTCTTGATGTACCACTCCACTAAAGACCCCGTGGACTCTATCACCTTACCCCTTAATACGAGCTCGGCGGCTTCATCCGGATCTATGGGCGGCTTGATGAGCTCGTCGCCCGTCGATATCAACGCTGCCCTCAACTTCCTGAAGACCTTCACCTTTGTCACCCCTACGTCCAACAGACCGACTATATCGAATATGGAAATTACGTAGCCCTTCTTCAACAACACCGCGCCCTTGGGCGCATATGCGCCGGGCGGATCTACGTTGTCGTAGCGGTTATACTTCTGCCTCACGACGATATACTCCCCCTCCTTCTCCACCGCCTCCTCGGGGACCACGGCGTCTGTGCCATCGGGCAGAAAGGCCCCTACCGTGACGTAGAAGGACTCGCCGGGGCCCGCCTTGACGTCTCTGTACTGGCCCACGAGGATTGAGCCGGCTACCTTAAATCTGCCGGGCGTCAACGAGGAGTCGACGGCGTAGCCGTCGTAGGCAGCCCTAGGCCTCGGCGGATAGTCGTGGGGGACCCCGATATCCCTCGCGGCCACGTAGCCTAAGGCGTCCCATGTCGGCATGGTCAACACGTCCTCGACCGGTTTTACGCGGGCCGCTATTTCGGCTACCCTAGAAAGCGGGGCTGGCTCAATATAGCGCATGAATAGGCCGTTTCGACGAAATAAAAATTAACGTTTGGCTATAACCATCGCGTGGGCTGTGTCGTAGGGCTCGAGGTGCACCATGTCGAGCACGTCGAATCCCCTCTCCTTAACCACGTTTATCTCTTGCTTAAACGTCTCCGAGGGCTCCCTAGTCACGTCGATAGACATGGCCTTTATGACCAACATGATGTGTCCGCCCTTCCTTAAGAAATAGTCGGCGTTGTCGGCTAAGATCTTGGCTTGAGTCGGCTGCGCTATATCGATGTAGACCACGTCCACTCCTTTGATGTAGTGCGCGTATTGGTAGGGGAAGCGCGCGTCGCCTAAGATCGGCACGACGTTCCTCCTCCCCTGATCCACCAGCTTCTCCATGAACTCTCTGAAGACCCTAGGCGAGAACTCCACCGAGTAGACCACGCCCCTCTCGCCGACTATATCGCTGACGTGGCTGGGCGTAGTCCCCGAGGCGGCCCCCAGATATAAGATGTGGGAGCCCTCGGCTATCGGCATCTCCTTGAGCCCGTTCAATATGGCTGCGGCTAACTTCGAGCGGTAGGGGTTCCACTCGCGGTATTCCACGTCCCTCCACTTAACCAGCCTCTCCCCGTACACTCTCTTACCCGGCGTCAAGTTGCGCGTCGCCAGCCTCTCGGAGCCGTCCTCCAGCTGCAGCACGTAAACTCCGGGGAATCTATCGTGAGGCCTTACGTCTACGACCTCAATAGACATGGCAACGCCAAGCCACCTATTTTTATTCTTTCTTGGGGCCTCTCTTCGGCGCCGGCTTCCTAGGAGGCGGAGGCGCGCCGCGCTCCGGCCTTCTGGCGGGCTTGGGGGCGGGCGCTCTGGGGGGCGGCTTGGCGTATAGGGTCTTCACCTCTTGGATGCGCGCCATTAGGTCCTCCTTGAGCTTAGGCGCTATGAAGTTCCCGGTGAACGCGTCTGCCTTAGCCGCTATAGCCAGCTTAGCCGCCAGGGCCCTCGCTATCTTGCCCCTCTGCCAACGCGGCGCCCTAAATATATCCGGGAATTGGAATATAACGCCGTGCTTGGGGGGCCTCCCGCCGGTCCTCAAGGCCCTAAACAACGCCTTCTCGGCGCCGAGCACTTGTATGGTAGAGGCAGGCAACATGGCCATGCGCATGAGCCCGCCCGCCAGCTTTATCAGCCTCGCGCCCAGCAGAGAGCCCACGAGCTCTCTGATATTGGGCGCCACGTCCTTCATAGCCTCATCTATATATTCAGACAACTTATTTCTATAATCATCTAGCCTTAAATATATATCTGCATATATTCTTATTTGATCTAAATCCCATTCGGACACGTCGGCGCCTACGCTCTTCTTAGCGGCCTCGACTATCCTCGCTATCCTATCCTCGGGGGCCCCCTTCAGGACCTCCTTTACTTTATCCACGGTGTAGTTTGAGCGGTGGCCCACATCTCTGACCAACGAGACGTACTCCTTGTTGTCCTTCACAAGCTCCTCGAGCTCGGGGAAATGTATGCCGTACCACTCGCGTATGCGGGACGCTATTAGGTTCAACGTCTTGTCCACGTCGTCGATGGTGCTTATGGACTGTGCTATGAATAAGTCGCGCTTCTCGACCGCCTGCCTCAGCTTCTTCCTAGTGACTAGGTCCGAGACCTCTAAGAGGAGGCCCTCGTATTCATCCCTAGATATCCCCAGGAGGGGCAAGTACTTGTCCCAGAACGCCCTCCTAACCTCGACCAAGACAGAGTCCGGCGATGTGCTGGAGACGTCTACCCCCGGCAGAGAGGACGCGACTCTTCTGGCGAGCTCCGGGTCCTCCAACACGATCTTCTCGCCCTTGTGCCTAGATATGAGCTCGATGAGCTCCGGGACCGGCGAGGACTTCTCCAGCTCCAGGAGGCGGTCGGCTATTAGCTCGGGCCTCCTCTCGTAAAGCGCCTTGTCGACTAGGTTTCCTTGGTCGTCCACCGCTAGGAACCCGAGGACGTCCGCCGCTATATGTATCGCCATTAGGCTCTACTCCCCCGAGGCTATTAAAGTTATCGCCCGGGGGCCGCGCCCAGCTCCTCCAAGGCCTTCGCCACGTCGGAGGCGTCTACGCGGCCCCTATAACGCCGCATGGCCTCCCTCAGCGCCTTATCGGGCCCCACCTCCTTCACCAACTGCTCGACTATCTTCTTCACCTCTTCGTACGGCATGCGGATTAGGCCGAGCCTCTTGGCCGCGTCTAGAGCGTCTTCGCCCTCCTTCATGGCCCTCAACACCTCCTCGACGGCCTCCTTAGTAATCGCGCCGGCCTCAAGCGCCTTGAGCACGGACTCTATCTTCTCCGGCGTGACGTCGACCCCCTCCCTGGATAGGGCGCGGGCGGTGTTTAGGAGTATGCTGGCTATCAATGTCGGCGGCACTTTATATTTAGATATATAATCTTCGAAATAATCAAGCCAAGGCGATTTAATTAGCCTAACGGCCATATCCCTATTTACGCCTAAAGACGTCAGCTTATTCAGCTCAGCCTCTAAATTACGCGAGGCTATCTCCTCGGCCTTCTTCTCTATCTCGAAGGTTATCTTTATCGGCGGGAGGTCGGTCTCGGGGTACATCCTGGCCGCGCCGGGCCTAGGCCTCATGAACCGCGTCGTGCCGTCCGGGTTCGCGGCCCTGGTCTCCTCAGGCACTCCCCTAAAGGCCTCCCTCATCCTCTCGACGACTACTCTGGCCGCCTCCTCTAGCTCCCGCCTATCGGCCCCGGACAATAGTATAAACGCGTTTACGCCCAGCCTCTGCTCCAGCTCCCTGACCTCGTCGGCCGTTATCCCATAGCCGGGCAGCTCGTCGCTGTGTATAAGGCCCCCGAGCTCGGTCCAAGCCCTGACGTAGTCGGCGAGCTCCGACCCGAAGCGCCTGCCAGGTTGCACCTCAAAGCCCAACAGTTTCTGGAACCCGGGCGCCTTCACGGCGTACACGGCGCCGCCCTGGTCGAGGACCCTCCTCAGTATTTTAGACCGCGTGTTGGCGAAGACGGCCGTCACGTCCACGGGGCCGCCCTCGGGCTGAGGCGCGCCTCTGTTGTTCAACTCCTCCTTTATCTTCAATAGGTTTAGCTGGCGCAAGACCTCGTACTCTATCACCTTCGGTATTAAGTCGAGCTGGGGCACGCCCTTTATCTCGGTCTTCGCGCCGCCGGCTATGGAGACGTTGACGTCTTGCCTCACGGTGCCTATGCCCCTCTTGGCGCGCCCGGTCACCTTGACCGAGTAGCCTATTATCCACGCCACCTCCTCCACCTCCTGCGGCTCGTAGGACATGGGCGACGTCGAGATCTCCACGAGGGGTATGCCGAGCCTGTCGAGGCGGTAGTACACCACTTTCCCCTCCTCCTTGATCTTCCTAGCCGCGTCCTCCTCTAGGGCTATGGTGTCCACCCCTATGTCGTAGCCCAAGATCTTGGCCCTGCCGTCGTGGGCCACTAGCATAGTGCGTTGGAACCCCGAGGTGTTCGAGCCATCTACGACTATTTTGCGCATCACGTAGATCTCGTCGTAGGGCTTCGCGTTGAATATCTTGGCCGTGGCCACAGCCGTCGCCAAGGCCTCTTCGTCGGGCATGTGGGGCGGCTCCTCGTCTAGCTCCACGAGGCAGGTAGTATCCCTATACCCCTCGTACACGTAGGCCCTCTGCTTCCTCACCTCCCAGGCGGCGGCTGGGTCGACTGCGCCCAGCTCGCTCAAGGCCACGTACAACCTCCTGGCGACTCTGAAGTGGGGCTCGTCGTCCCGCAACACGGGCGGGCACTCGCAGAAGAGCTTGCGCCTAGTGTTGAGCTGTATGTGGATCTCCAGCCCGCTTTTAAGGCCGAGCGCCCTGTAGTCCAGCTTCACAGAAGGCCTTGAGGAGGGGGCTATAAATCTAGAGCTGTATCAACAACCACTCGTAGTCGTCTGGGACAACGGCGTTGAGGCCTGAGGCCGCCGCCAGAGCCCTATGGCGCGCCTTATCCTCATACCTAGCGCTTATGTGCGTCAGAACGAGCAGAGAAGCGCCGAGCGCCCTCGCCGCCTCGACGGCGTCGGCCACCGTGGAGTGGCCCTCTTTGTGGGCCTCCGCCGGGTCTACGTCGTCTGCGAAGGTCGCCTCGTGGATTAATACGTCGACCCATTTAAGCGGCTCGACCGCGCTTGGGCAGGGCCCCGTGTCGCCGGTGTAGAACAGCCTCTTGAACCGCTTGGACGACGGGTCGGCCACCTCCTCAGGCCTTATGACTCTGCCCTCGACCTCTACGGCCTCGCCCTTTATCAGCTTCGTCAACGCCCAGCGCGGCAGCCCCTCCGCCTTGGCCTTGTCCAGCCTGTAGCCGACGTCCCACTCCAAGAGCCAGCCGCACGCCTCCACTGTGTGGCACACGGGCACGCAGGAGATCCTCAAGCGCCTGTCCTCCGCCGACGTAGCCACGTCGTAGCCGAGCCGGGCCAGCTCCTCGGCCAGCTTGGGCGGGGCTAAGACCTTGGGTTGCCTCCCCATCAGCCGGGCGGTCGCTATTAGGCCGGGGAGGCCCAATATGTGGTCTTCGTGGGCGTGCGAGATCGCCACGAAGTCGAGCGAGGCGGGGGATATGCCGTTCTCTAAAAGCCTGTATTGCACGCCCTCGGACGCGTCTAACAACAGCCGGTGCCCCTCCCAATCCTCTACGTATATCCCCGAGAGGGGCCTCGTAGCCCTCGGCACGGCTCCGCCGGTCCCCAGGAAGAGCGCCTTCA
The DNA here is from genome assembly GCA_000960885.1 of Thermoproteus sp. AZ2. GTDB lineage: Archaea > Thermoproteota > Thermoprotei > Thermoproteales > Thermoproteaceae > Thermoproteus. The sequence continues at coordinate 21,045 of JZWT01000013.1, forward strand.
AGAGCGGCATCGCCTAAACAGCTCAGCCAGCTCCTCCACGGCCAGCTGGTACACGCGCTTATCCACGCCCACATCGCCGCAGAGCTTCTTGACGAGCCGCCGGCGTTGCGAGAAGAGACGCGCCGTAAACCTCTGGAAGGCCGCGAAGTCGTCGACGCAGGGGGGCCTAGGCGTCAGCCTCACCACGGCCGAGTAGACCTTGGGGGGAGGGTGGAAGGCCCAGGGGGGCACGACCCGGAGGATCTCAACGGAGTATTTACACCTAATGGCCACCGTGAGTCTGCCGTATTCGGCGCTCCCCGGCTCCGCGGCCAGCCTCTCGGCGACCTCCCTCTGCACCATCACCACGGCCGGCAGATGGGCCTCGGCCAGCCTCATCAAAAGCGGCGAGGTTATATAATACGGCATATTTGAGGCGAAATAATCGGCGGGGGGCCAAGGCACCTCAAGCGCGTCGCCCCTTATGACCTCGACGTTTGGAGGGGCCCTGGCCGCGAGCGACGCCGCGAGGGCCGGGTCTATCTCGATGGCGTATATCTTCTTCGCCCTCTTGGCGAGCTCGAGGGTCAAGACGCCCTCGCCCGGCCCCACCTCTATTACGGTGGAGCCCTCCGGCACAAGCTCGGCTATATATTTGGCCACGCCGCGGTCCCTGAGGAAGTGCTGGCCCAGCCTCCTCCGCCTACCCACGCCTCAACACAGCCCACCTCCCCAACGACTCGGCCACGGCCACATCGGCGTATTCTAAGAGGCGTCCGGCGTCGGCCAAGTCCTCGAAGACGGTTATGGCTAAGGCCGCGTCGAAGGCCTTAGCCCTAAGGGGAGGCCTGTAGGCGTCTGCGACGAGGAAGTCTGCTAAGTCGCCGCCCCGCGCCATGGCCCTCTTCAACATGCCCAGAGAGATGTCTAGGCACAAGACGTAGCGGCCGCCGAGGTAGGGGAGGCCTAGGCCCGTCCCGCAGCCGACGTCTAGGACCCTCTCTCCCTCGATAAAGGCCAGGGACTTGAGGTACTTCACGCTCTGCTCCTCGCCGTAGAGCTCGTCGTAGGACTCCGAGAGCTTATCGTAGTACTCTATTAAGGCCCTCACCTAGTTATGAGGAGCCCCCTCATCTCCTCTAGGGCCTTCGAGCCCGGCCCCTCGAAGAACCGCCTGACAGGCTCAAGCGCCTTGGCCAAGGCCTCGGCGGCGGCCGCCTTTAAGTCCGCCGGATGTATCTTACCCTCCACGTACGCCTTCTCCAACTCCTCGTAGGTCCAGAACTCCATGGGCCCTCCGTATTTGGCGGGCCTATTCACCACGAACGGCTCCCTCCTCTCGTCCCTAAAGGCCGCTATATGGATTATCTCGAGGACCGGGTTATACTCGGCGTCTCTCGGAGGGCAGTAGGCCTTGGAGATCTTATCGGCTATGGCCTCGGGGCTGTCGTGGACGAATATGGCGGATTGGGGAATAGACTTAGACATCTTCATCTCGCTCATCTCCTCCTTGCTCTGGGGCCTAGAGGATAGGTTCAGCGCCGGGAGCAGCTTGTGGTGTAGGGCCACGGGCTTGACCCTCTCGCCGCCGAGGGTGAGCGGGTAGAACCTGATCTTCGTGGCTACTTCTCTGGCCAATATGTGGGCCCTCCGCTGGTCTATGCCGCCGTGGGGTATATGGGCGCCCAACGCGAAGACGTCGGCGACTTGCAACGGGGGGTAGACCAAATACGCCAACGGCACCGACTCCCCCATCTTCCTCCCCAAGATCGTCAGGCTGTGGCGCACCTCCGAGAGCGTTAGGTGGCGCACCACGTCCATTAAGAGGAACCAATACTCGTCGTTGTTGTGGTATAGGTCGGAGCCCAAGACGAACCTAACGCCGTCGGGGTCGCCGCCTAAGGCCGATATAATGCTCTTAAAGGTCTCCCTGTAGTAGGTCACGGCGACTCGCCTAATTACGTCTAGGTCGCCGCCGAGCTTGTTGTTGAGCCAGGAGTGTATATCGGCGAGAAAGATCGTCGGCTTGACCCCGGCCCTCTGCAGATCCACTACTTTCGACATGCTCACCAAGCCGGTCCCTATATGTATATAGCCGGATATCTCGAAGCCTATGTAGTGGCTGAGCTGATGGCCCGTCTCGAGCATGGACTTCAACTCCTCGACCGTTAAGACCTCCTCGGTCGGGTAACGCGTAATGAGGCGAAGGCGCTCCTCGACGTCCATGGGAGAACCAAAGGGGCTAATTAAATGATATACG